>NZ_JAWYAJ010000375.1:0-17090 GCF_034124845.1 Robinsoniella sp. | reverse complement strand
TTTTCTTCCACGCTTGCATAAAACCTCAATTAGTGTTATGATGAAAAAAAGTTTTAACGGGAGGAAAGCAGATGAGAGATTACATTATTACGACGGATAATACCACGGATTTACCCGAGGAATATATCCAGAAGCATGGCTTAGGCATGCTTTCTTTGACTTATATGATAGATGGCGAAACTTATAACAGGAAGCACGAACTGCCTTACAAGGAATTTTACAAAAAGATGCGGGCAGGATCCATGCCGACCACATCCCAGGTCAATCCGGAGGAAGCAAAAGAAGAGCTTCGGGAATTTCTGGAAGATGGAAAAGATATTATTCATATCGCATTTTCAAGCGGTCTGAGCGGCAGCTATAACAGTGCCCGGATTGCAGCCGAGGAACTGCGTGAGGAAATGCCTGAAAGGAAAATTACAGTTATAGATTCCCTCTGTGCTTCTTTAGGAGAGGGGCTTTTGGTACATAAGGCGCTTCAGTTAAAGGCGCAGGGTATGGAGTATGAGGAACTGGTGAAATGGCTGGAGGATCATAAGCTTAACGTAGTCCATAATTTTACAGTAGATGATTTGTTCCATCTGTACAGAGGCGGCAGAGTATCAAAGGCAGCCGCAGTACTGGGAACTATGATTCATTTAAAACCGGTGCTTCACGTAGACAATGAAGGCCGCCTGATACCGGTTGCCAAGGTGAGGGGACGTAAGAAATCCCTTTCAGCCCTGGTGGAGAATATGGAAAAGCAAATCGGTAGTTACCAGGATAAAAATGATATTGTATTTATCAGCCATGGTGACTGCATCGAAGACGCGGAGTATGTAAAATCCCTGATTGAGGAAAAATTCGGTATCAAAGCATTTTTGATTAATCCGGTAGGTCCAACCATTGGTGCCCATTCCGGTCCGGGGACACTGGCACTGTTTTATATGGGAGATGTGCGGTAAGAAGTTTTGTTCTCCGTTTGGCTTGTTGCTCGCGGGAATAAATTTATAACCGTTTAGATGGAAAGTATTTCCTCTAAACGGTTATTTTTATTTCAATTTTTTATTTTTTCCCACCAAGAAATTTCACTCTCTGAAAAATAAAAGGATAGGCGGCAATTACCCAGAGAACTAGAATAAAGTACTGAAGCATCTCAGCCGGAATACTGCCGCCCAGAAGGGCTTTTAAGATGCCTTTTAGTAACAGGGCGGAAGCAATACCCAGAATGAACTTTGCAGCCTGTTTTGATACCGTTGTTTCTGTCTCAAAATTAATATAAGTCCGTTCCAGATACCAACCGATAGCAAAGCCAAGACCCGAGCCTGCGGCCTTGCAGCAATCAGCAGCATACACTGCGTTTATGGTGCCGTTTTTCAGCAGTGCCAGAGCATAGATCATAGACAAAAAAGAAAATCCAGCCAGTACAATACTGAGTATCAGATTAGACTTTGGAGTATTCTCCAGCTTGTCGAATAATTTATGAATTAAAATAGAAATAATAACTGCCATAGCCATTGCGGTCAACACATCTTTGGGCGTATGGACGCCTAAGTACATTCTGGAAAATCCCACTAGTAGAAAAATCACAACACAGATTATTTTTATCCATTTCTGTTTCAGGGAAAGAGCCAGCGTCATAAAGAGCGAAGTTGCACTTTGTGTGTGTCCGCTGGGAAAAGAATAACCCGTTGCGGCAGGTACGGCAGATGGAACTGCCTGAAAATCCGGATCCAGAACCCAGGGTCTTGGAATCCGGAATGTAATCTTTAGATTTTGCAGCAGCATGCCTGCAGCAAAAAACGAAAGTGCAATTTTATAAGCCAGCTTTTTATCCAGACACCAATATAAGATGCAGATAATTCCAAGAACCAGCATTTCCTGGCCAAAAAAGGTAAAAAATTGAAAAACGGTATTTAATACAGGCGACCGTATGCCTTCCAGTAAGTGTAAAAATTCCATATTCACCACTCCAATTTATATTTTTAAAAACAGTATAACATAATTTTGCTAATTTTGGGAAAGTCTATTCATAGAGAAGTTAAAAACCCGGCAAGCGCGTCAGTTTGATACATTTGCGGCGGGGAGTCGAAAACCTCGCGGCAAGCAACGGGGTTTTCGACCCACGCGGCAGTCGCCAAATAGACGCGCCAGCGCGTCCGTTTGGCTCGTTGCTCGCGGGAATAAATGTTTATGGCAGTATTACAGGCAAGTTGTATTAAGCAGGGGGTATAAATATGGAGAAAACGATATCAACAGATTTAATTGAGAATATGGAGTATTTCCACCAAAAACTAGAAGTAGATAAGAATTTTGATATTATCTACAAGATGACTGCAGTAGCAGACCGGGGAGCATGTATCTATTTTGTAGATGGATTTATAAAAGATGAAATCATGGAAAAAATATTGGAATTTTTCCATTCTATTACACCAGAGGATTTACCAGAGGACAGTGAAGACCTGTCTCATGATTATATCCCTTATGTGGAAGTAGATATGCTGGATGACAGAGAAGAAATTACCAAAAATATTCTCTCGGGTGTTCTTTGCCTGTTTATCGATGGCTATTCCAAGTGTTTTGCCATTGACTGTCGTACTTACCCTATGAGAAGCGTGGGAGAACCCGATAAAGACAAGGTATTGAGAGGGTCCAGGGATGGTTTTGTGGAAACGGTGGTCTTTAACACCGCACTGATCAGGCGCCGTATCAGAAGCCCGAGATTGTCTATGGAAATGTTAAATGTGGGCTCTACTTCAAAATCGGATGTGGTCCTATGTTATATGGAAGACCGTGCAGATAAAAATTTTGTAAGAGAGTTAAAAGAACGGATTCAAAGCGTTAAGGTGGATGCTCTTTCCATGAATCAGGAAAGCCTTGCGGAATGCATCTACCCAAGAAAATGGTACAACCCGTTTCCAAAGTTCAAATATACGGAGCGTCCGGATACGACAGCAGCCAGTATTTTGGAAGGCCAGGTTGCAATCCTGGTGGACAATTCCCCGGCAGCCATCATTCTTCCCGTTTCCATTTTTGATATAATGGAAGAAGCGGATGATTTCTACTTCCCGCCCATAACCGGAACGTATCTCCGGGTAACCAGAGGCATGATTGCATTTTTAACCCTGATATTAACCCCCCTCTGGCTGCTGTTGATGCAGAATCCGGAATGGATACCAAAAGCATTTGAGTTTATTAAAGTAACGGATACAATGAATATCCCGCTCTTGGCTCAGCTTTTGATCCTGGAATTTGCAATTGACGGACTGCGGCTGGCAGCGATTAATACGCCCAATATGCTGACAACGCCGTTAAGTGTTATTGCAGCGCTGGTTGTAGGAGAATTTGCAGTAAAATCGGGATGGTTTAATTCAGAAACCATGCTGTATATGGCATTCGTGGCAATCGCCAACTATACTCAGGCAAGCTATGAACTGGGATATGCATTTAAATTTATGCGAATTATTATGCTGATACTCACGGCACTGCTCAATATTTATGGATTTATACTGGGTATTATAATTACGATTCTGGTTGTTGCTACCAATAAAACGGTAGCAGGCAGAAGTTATCTGTATCCCTTATTTCCTTTTAATGGAAAGCAGCTGTTTCGTAGATTGTTCCGAAAAAGAATTGATTTCCAGGATGAATAAAAATATAAAATCTACACATATTATTTCCGAAGAGAAATCTTATTCTATAATAAAGTGAAAAGGAGATATATTATGAAACAGTTAAAAAAATGTTTTGCAGGCGCTTTACTCGTACTCTGTATGTGCGCTATGACAGCATGTGGAAGCAGCAATGACAACAAGACAACAGAAAATACTCAGATGACTTCTGAAAGTACAACAACTGAGAAAAGAACAGAAGCCAACACGAATGCAGGTACAGATAATACAAGTGCCACAGAAAACGGTACGAATGACATGAACAATGATGTTACAGACGGTACGAATGGAACAGAAGGTGTAGTGGAAAAAATCGGTGAAGACGTGAAACAGGGCGTTGAAGATCTTGGAGATGATCTGACTGGAAATACAAATCATACAGAAACAAACGATACAAACCGTTAATCAGCGGACAATGAAAAAGGGAGCTGCATGCACACTGCATCAAAAGCTCCCTTTACTTTATTCCCGCGGGCAACGAGCCAAACGGACACGCTGGCGCGTCCATTTGGCGACTGCCGCAAACTTCATATTCAGTCGGTAGGCCGTTGGTAGAATCGTCCGTTAAGCTGATCCGTTTTAATAATATTAATAAATGCTTTCTCATCCACCTGATGGATTTTTTGCATTACTTCTTTTACTTCATCGCTGGACACTACGGAATAAACCATACTGCGCTGTTCCTGCTCATAACAGCCGGTTCCTGTAAAAATAGTCGCGCCATGATTGGTACATGCCAGAATCTCATTATAGATCTCTCCAGGATGTGAGGTAACGATAAATAAAGTATGCTTCTTATAACGCAGATGAAGCTGGCTTACAATCTGAGTAGAGGCAAACTGGAAAATAATCGAGTACAAAGCCTGGTTCCATCCAAACAGATAGCCTGCCACCATCAGCATTATTACATTACTGATGAAAATATAGTTCCAGGTTTCCATATGGTATTTTTCAGACAGCATAATGGCTATAATATCAGTGCCTCCCCCGCTTCCGGCACCCATCAGGCAGAGACTCATGGCTAGTCCGTTGATAATTCCACCAAAGACTGCAATCAGCAGGATATCAGAAGTAATGGGGATACCGGGGATAATATCGGTGAGGATACCGGTCAGCCCTATCATCAGACAGGTATAAAAAGTAAATTTCTTCCCGAGAAAACGGTAACTGATCACAACTACAATTGCGTTTAAAGCAAAGTTGATAACGGAAAATGGAAGTCCAATAGAAAAATAAACCTGTCCGATTTTCTGTAATAAAAGTGTGAGACCGTTAAATCCGCCGGGATAAAGGCCGCCTGCACGGACGAACGTTTTAATATTGGCAGCCATTATAATAGAAGCGAGTATAATGAATGCGAAACGTTTAAGCTCTTGTTTTTTTGATGTTTTAACCATAAACTACCTCCCACTGCGTATGAAAAAGCCGATATACAGATTATGATCCATTTTTTATAATTATAACACACAAAATGGAAAAGATGTGCTAGAATTTAGGGTATATCAGGAATCTAAAGAAAAAGGAGCGTGGCAAAAATGAGATTCAGACCATGTATTGATATACATAATGGGAAAGTGAAGCAGATTGTCGGAGGGACCTTGAAAGATGAAATGGACCAGGCATCTGAGAACTTTGTATCGGAGCAGGATGGTGCTTATTATGCCAATTTCTATAAAAAGGACGGAATCAAAGGCGGGCATATCATATTGTTAAATCCTTCTTCTTCACCCTATTATGAAGCAACCAGGGAACAGGCGTTATCTGCATTAAGGGCATATCCATTTGGACTTCAGGTGGGTGGGGGAATCCGGGATGACAATGCCGCATCTTACCTGGAAGCAGGAGCTTCCCATGTGATTGTCACCAGCTATGTTTTTAGAGACGGCAGGCTGGATTATGAAAATTTACACAAAATCGTTCAGGCAGTAGGCAGAAAGAATTTGGTTCTGGATTTAAGCTGCAGGAAAAAAGAGAATCAGTACTATATTGTGACGGACCGTTGGCAGAAATTTACGGATCTGGTACTATCACACCGTGTATTGGATGAATTGGCAGAATATTGTGATGAATTCCTGATTCATGCGGTTGATGTGGAAGGAAAAGCAAGCGGGATTGAAACTGCGCTTGCGGATATGCTGGGAACCTGGCAGGGAATTCCCATTACCTATGCCGGCGGAATAGGCAGTTTTACCGATTTGGAGAATCTCAGGATTCATGGAAAAGGCAGGCTGGATGCCACAATCGGAAGTGCCCTGGATCTTTTCGGCGGACCGATGCCTTATAAAGAAGTTATAAAATTGTGTGAAAAATAATTGAAATCGAATAAATTGGATTGTAAAAAACGTAAAATGTGGTATAATTGTTTCATAGGACAGGACAAGCATTAAAACCTGTTAAAGCCGGTAAATTTTTGAGCAGAGATGAACCGGGTTGCCAGGGAGCTTCGAAAGGAATTCCGGAGGGCAAAATATAAATGAAAAGGAGTTGGACATCATGCGTTATACGATTAGTGGAAAAAATATTGAGGTAACAGAAGGTCTTAGAAATGCTGTTACAGACAAACTTGGAAAGCTGGAAAGATATTTTACTCCTGAAACTGAGATTATCGTAACCTTAAGTGTAGAAAAAGAAAGACAGAAAATAGAGGTTACTATTCCGGTAAAAGGAAATATTATCCGCTCAGAACAGGTCAGCAATGATATGTATGTATCCATTGACCTTGTTGAAGAAGTCATTGAAAGACAATTAAGAAAATACAAAAATAAGATCGTAGAAAAGCATCAGGGCGGCGCTAATTTCCGCAAAGAGTTTATAGAAAAAGAAGTAGATGATGATGATGAAGTAAAGATCATCCGTACTAAACACTTCGGAATTAAACCAATGTATCCAGAAGATGCATGTGTGCAGATGGAACTTCTGGGACACAACTTCTTCGTATTCTGCAATGCAGAATCAGACGAAGTGAATGTAGTTTACAAAAGAAAAGGAAATACATACGGATTAATCGAACCGGAATTCTAGAGCGTGTTGGATTTGTATGTATTTAGTAAAGTGTAGAGGAAAATACATCTGGGCAGAAAGCCCGGGTGTATTTTCATTTTGATGTATTTTAAGGAGTAGGAAAATTGAAAAAGTGGAAACGGATTGCGGTTTCGGTAATGGCATTTACCATAATGGCTGCCATACCGGGATGTACAAAAGAAGAAATCCCGCTGACACCGGTCAAAACGGAGCTTGTCATCTGGCATTACTGGGATGTAAAAGAGAATAAGAAGCAGCTGGATAATCTGGTGGGAGCCTTTAATGCCTCCCAGAATGAAATAGAGGCTGAACTTCAATTTGTACCAAGTGAAGACTTCAAAAAGCAGCTGGCACTGAGCATGGCGGACGATAAAATGCCGGATCTGGCGCTTGTTGATTCCTCTGACTTTCAATATTTCTATGCAATGCAGCCATTTGTAGATCTCACGGATCAGGTGCCGGAACTGGAGCATTATATACCGGCTGTTTTAGAGCCGTGCAAAGTGGGAGAGCGCATATACGGGCAGCCCTTTGGGGTGAATTGTCCTGCCTTGTTTTATAATAAAAAAATATTCCGGGAAGCAGGAGTGGACGTCCCAAAGAACTGGGATGATTTTTACCAGGCAGCGGTGAGAACCACCGGGAACAATAAATACGGGGTGGCTTTGTCCGCGCTTCAGAGTGAGCAGAGCTTATATGAATTCTTGCCCATACTCTGGGGAATGGGCGCGGATGTGGACAGCCTGGATTCACCAGCCGGAAAAAATGCATTTGACCTGCTGACCCGGCTTACTTCCTGCCGTGCCATGAGCAGGGACTGCATTAATCTGACGATGAATGATCTGATGAATCAATTCGCAGATGAGAATATTGCCATGGTATTCCAGTCGTCCAGTATTATTGACGATCTCAGGGAACGGAATCCAAAACTGGAATTTGACATTGCAAGACTTCCCTATGCCGGGGATCCGGTAACGGTGGCGGGCGGTGAGGTATTTGCCGTTACCAGAGGGGCGAAGCAGGATGCGGCAATTGCATTTTTGAATTATATAGCGGATAAAGACCGTATGACTGCATATATGGATGATTTCGGACTCCTGGCACCAAGGCAGGACGTTATGGACACTCAGTATAAAGATGACCCGATGAAACACAAATTCATTGAGCTTTTTAAAACAGCGAGATACCGGGAAGTATCTCCGGACTGGCCGCAGATATCAAGCGTAGTAGCCCGGGCAATGCGGCAGAGCATTATTGGGGAAAAGAGAAATGAAGAAATACTGCAGGAGGCGGCAGACGAAGTACGCAGGATCCGGGAGGGGGAAGGATGAAAAAGACAAAGAGCTTAAGAGAAAGGCTGATTCCGGCATTTTTACTGGCATCTCTGTTGTCCATTACCATGTTTGCCGTACTGTCCCAGATACGAATGAGAATCAATATGAAACAGAGCCTCCATGACCGGATTCAGGGCGGTATGGATAAGGCAGACCAATGTCTGGATATGGTTCTGGATAAATACGAAACCATCCTCTACGATTTGTGTACGGATGATGAGGTAGTAGCGTATGCAGAGAAAATTAATGAAGATCAGGATGACCTTACGGTAAACAGCAGTCAGCTGCGCCGATACTTAAGCCATATGAGCAACCGTAATATCGGGGTAGAGGGCGTGCTTCTGACTTTAAAAAACGGCAAGAAAATATTCTATGACCACAATTCTTCCTCTTCAGCCAACAGCAGCTGGATGAATACGTTAGAGATTCCGTCATTCACCGGAACGATGATGTATCAGGTTCCGGACGATCCGGTAACCATAGGGGATAAAGAAGTGGCTATATTCCAGGTGATCAGAAAAATAGTGGATTACCGTGATATCCATAAGGAGATTGGGACGATTACCGTCAGCATAGATGAAAAAGTCCTGGAAGAGAGCATCTATAACGGAGAGGATAACCGAATCTATGTCTGTCAGGGTGATACGATCATCAGCTCACCGGTTAAAGCACAGATAGGCAGAAAGAAGACAGAGCTGAAGACAAATGGCTACCGTGTAATGGAAAAGGTCAATGAAAAAAGCGGATGGAGCATTTATTATTTCCAATCCATGAAGCGTTATAACAGGGCAGTGGTGGAGCAGGGCTGTTTCTGGATCGTTGTCACACTGGGGACCATTGGAATTCTGGCATTGCTGACGTATTATTTTACACGTCCCGTGATGAAGTCTGTGGACCGGATCGTAGAAGCGATGAATGAGGCAGAGACAGGGGATTTTATGGTCCGCATTCCCGTAGAGGAAGAGATGCCCCTGGAAATACGGCGGATTGCCCTTGGCTTCAACGAACTGATGGAGAAGATTGACCAGCTGATCAGCCAGGTGAAGCAGGCGGTTTTGGAACAGAAAAACGCTGAATTATATGCCCTGGAAGCACAGATAGACCCTCATTTTCTCTATAATACGCTGGATACTATTAACTGGAAGGCGATTGATCGGGAGGAATACGAAATCAGCGATATGGTAGGCGCTCTGGCGGACATTCTCCGGTATGCAGTGAAAAATGCCGGGGGTGAAACGAATATACAGCGTGAGCTGTACTGGCTGGAACAATATATGCTGCTCCAGAGTGCGAAACTTGGGAAGCCGCTGCAAACCGTAACCCAGGTACCTGAGCGTATCATGCGCTGCAAGATACACAAGCTGCTGTTACAGCCGTTTGTGGAGAATGCAATCAAATATGCCTTTAAGAACAAAGAAGGAGAATGCATTCTGAAGATCAGGATGGAAGAGGCAGATGGCCAGCTTCATATTGTGATTGAAGATAATGGACGAGGGCTTTCCCTGGAGACAATGGCTCTTCTGAACAATGAATCAGCAGATATGGATGACCACCTGGGTATTATGAATGTCAGAAAACGTCTGCAGCTGTATTACCCCGGGCAAGCCAATATATATTTTGAAAGCAAGCAAAACAGATATACGAAAGTACATCTCTTTATACCAGCAGCAGAGGAGGATGAAGATGAGAATCGTAATCGTGGAAGATGAGGCACCCATCCGGGAAGGCCTGGGGAAAATCCTGAAAAAAATAAATCCCGGCTATGAACTTGCGGGATCGGCGGCAGATGGAATTGCCGGACTGAAGCTGGTGGAACAGGTACTGCCGGATTTGTTAATTATGGACATTCGAATGCCGGATATGGACGGCCTTACTATGCTTCGCAAGCTTCGAAATGAAAATGTAGACTGTAAGGTAATTGTACTTACGGCGTATTCGGATTTTAACTACGCGAAGCAGGCGATTGAGCTTGGAATCGAATACTATCTGTTAAAACCCATTAAAATTCCCGAATTAAAACATGCCTTAAAACAAGTGGAAGATTCACTGGCGGAACAGCGTCAAAAGGATCAGTCCATGACTCTGGATCATATATTTCGTTCCGGCATTATGGGCCAGTTCGAAACAGACGGGCAGTTGGATCATATTCTGTACGAAAAATACGGTTTCCATTGGACGGATACACTGTATCTCTTCGTAATACGGCTTGGCAAAGCCTATGATGACAAACTGGTTCTTCTGAGTGACCTGTTAAAAGATATTGGAAGCCACAGCAGTTATTTTTCCAGTCATGTCATGGAAAATGAGTCCCGCCGGGCGGTTACGGTTGTGGTTTACCGCACCCTGGAAGAAAAACAGGTTGAATCCTATTTTGCAAAATCAGTGGTTCCAATGCTAATGGCGAATCTGGGAGATAAAGGGATCTACGGATGGGGAAAAAGTGATGGGCTTATGGGAATTGCAGAGGCATACCGGCAGATTTGGGTCCGAATGGAATGGAATCTGTCCGGGATGGATAAGGGCATGATCTGCAAAGAAGATACGGAGGGTATCCTGACCTATCCCTATAAATACCCAATGGACATAGACACACAGGTAAAAAATGCCCTTTTGCGCCATGACAAAAAGGAATTTGAACGGTGTCTGCGTGAATTCTGCAGGCTTTCCAGGGCGGAGATCTATCATCCTCTGGAAATTAAGGATGGATGTATCCGTTTTACCTGGGCGGTTTTAAATACGGCAAAAGAGTTTGCAGGCAAAGGAGAAGAGCTTTCGGTACAGAAGATCCTGCAGACAGTAATGGATGCAGTCAGCTGGGAGGAAATTATGGAAGCTCTTTGGCAGGTGTTTGAACAGATGCTCCCCCAGGACAGTCAGGAGGGACCGCCGGTTGGAATCATGGTACAAAGAACCCAAAATATGATTCAGGAGTACTACAATCAGGGGATCAGCCTGGAAATGATTGCACGGAAGCTGAATGTATCCGAAGAATATTTAAGCAGTCAGTTTAAAAAAGAGACAGGCAGTTCCTTTACAGAAACGCTGCGCAGGTACAAAATAGACAAAGTTAAGAAACTGCTGCTGGAATCCGGACTGAAATTAAACCAGATCGCTGTAATGGCAGGATATACAGACCCCAAATATATGAGCAAGGTATTTAAAGAAGAAGTTGGAATGCTTCCTGCAGAGTACCGTAAAACCTTTAAATAGTAAAATGATATTAAATATTTCCTCCTTTTTTAAAAACTTCCCCTATTTCTTTCCTGGAATATAAGATAGAATGATAAAAAGTTAACAAAAGACAAAATAACGCATAATTCGCGAAATCATAAGTTTGGAACAAAAGCCGTTCCATACTTTCTATTGAAGCAGTACCGCAGACCCGTCAGCGGTATGCAGAGGTATGTTTGCGCTGTTTAGGGGATAAATATCCAGGAAAAGGAGATCGATTTCATGAAAGAAATAAAGGTAAGTTTTGAAAATCCGGATGAAGTATTAGAATTTGTAAACCAGATCACAAATTATCCATATGACATGGATATGAAAAAAGGACATATTGTAATTGATGCGAAATCTATTTTAGGCGTTTTAGGACTTGCAGTCGGAAATGTTGTAGACTTGCAGATCCACGGGGAGCCTTGTGAAAAGCTAACCGGGGCGCTGGAAAAATACCGCGTTTCTTAATTTATCGGTTTCCGATAACAGTTAAGTGTGAAAGAAAATCGCTTTCTTACGTTCTATTGATGTACTAGTACAGCATTGCATAAATAATTGAGTAATACACTTCGGCTATCCGCACCAGGAAATCCGAACCATTCTTTGATGCAGCCCGCTACACCTGCAGAATGGTTCGAATCCCCTGATACGAATATCCTGTGTGTATTACTCAATTATTTAAGCAATGCTGTACTAGGTACAAAATTGATAAAAATTCCGCTTGCGGCAGAGGCTGCAGGCGGTCTTTTTTTATATGAACGCATTATGAACGATTTATGAAGCCTAAGTTTATAAAAAATTTTATTGTGAAAAATGCGTAAAGGTGTTAATATAGTTAGTGATTATAAGAACACAGATGAAGGATATAGGTGAATAGAAATGAATCTTATACAAAAAGTATTAGGGACTCATAGTGAGAGAGAGGTTAAAATGATCAAACCTCTCGTAAAAAAAGTAGAAGCTTTGAGGCCGACCATGCAGGCTTTGTCTGATGAAGAACTAAGAGATAAGACGAAAGAATATAAAAAGAGACTGGCTGATGGAGAGACTTTGGACGACCTGCTCCCGGAAGCATTTGCCACGGTGAGAGAAGCGGGCAAACGTGTTCTGGACATGGAGCATTATCCGGTACAGATCATCGGTGGTATTATCCTGCACCAGGGACGTATTGCAGAAATGAAGACCGGTGAAGGTAAAACCTTGGTATCTACACTTCCGGCGTATCTGAATGCTCTGGAAGGCAAAGGCGTTCATATCGTAACGGTTAATGATTATCTGGCACATCGTGATGCTGAGTGGATGGGAAAAGTGCATGAGTTTTTAGGCCTGAAAGTAGGATGTGTATTAAACTCCATGGACAATGACGAGAGACGTGAAGCATACAATTGTGATATCACATATGTTACCAATAATGAATTAGGTTTCGATTATCTGCGTGATAACATGGTTATCTACAAGGAACAGCTGGTACAGAGAGATCTGCATTATGCCATCATCGATGAGGTCGATTCCGTGCTGATTGATGAAGCCAGGACACCCCTTATCATTTCCGGGCAGAGTGGAAAGTCCACGAAGCTGTATGAAGTCTGCGATATCCTTGCACGTCAGTTGGAACGTGGAGAAGCCAGCGGTGAAGTTACCAAGATGTCAGCTATCATGGGCGAAGAAATCACCGAGACCGGAGATTTCATTGTAAATGAAAAGGACAAGGTAGTGAACCTGACCGAAGATGGTGTAAAGAAAGTAGAAAAATTCTTTCAGATTGAAAACCTGGCTGATCCGGATAATCTGGAGATCCAGCATAATATCAACCTGGCACTGCGTGCCCACAATCTGATGTTCCGTGATCAGGATTACGTGGTAAAAGATGATGAGGTACTGATTGTAGATGAATTTACAGGACGTATCATGCCGGGCAGAAGATATTCCGACGGTCTGCATCAGGCAATTGAAGCAAAAGAACATGTGAAGGTAAAGAGAGAGAGCAAGACCCTTGCGACCATCACTTTCCAGAACTTTTTCAATAAATATGCAAAGAAATCCGGTATGACCGGTACTGCTTTAACTGAAGAAAAGGAGTTCCGTGATATCTATGGAATGGATGTTATCGAGATACCGACTAACAGACCGGTAGCACGTAAGGATGCTGACGATGCTGTGTACATGACCAAAAAGGAAAAATTCCATGCAGTTGTGGATTCTATTGAAGAAGCCCATGCAAAGGGACAACCTGTACTGGTTGGTACGATTACCATCGAGACGTCTGAATTGATCAGCGGTATGCTGAAAAAGCGCGGAATCCAGCATAAAGTCCTGAATGCAAAATTCCATGAATTAGAGGCTGAGATCGTTGCTGAGGCTGGTGTACATGGTGCAGTTACCATTGCAACCAATATGGCAGGCCGTGGTACGGATATTAAACTGGATGATGATTCCAAAGCAGCAGGCGGTTTGAAGATTATCGGTACCGAACGTCACGAGTCCAGACGTATTGATAACCAGCTGCGCGGACGTTCCGGTCGTCAGGGAGACCCAGGTGAATCCAGATTCTTCATTTCTCTGGAAGATGATCTGATGCGTCTGTTTGGTTCAGAGCGTCTTATGGGTATATTTAAATCCCTGGGTGTATCTGAAAATGAGCAGATCGAACACAAGATGCTTTCTTCTGCAATTGAAAAAGCACAGAAGAAGATCGAGAGCAACAACTATGGAATCCGTAAGAACCTGTTAGAATATGACCAGGTAAATAATGAGCAGCGTGAAATTATTTACAAGGAGAGAAGAAGAGTTCTGGATGGAGAGAGCATGCGGGATTCCATATACAAGATGATTACCGATATTGTGGACAATACCGTTGATATGTGTATTGCGGATGATGCGGATAATGAAGAATGGGATTTAAATGAATTGAATTCCCTGCTGAATCCGATTATTCCTCTGCAGCCAGTTACCAAAGAGGATATTAAGAAGATAAAGAAGAACCAGCTGAAGCAGAATCTGAAGGAAAAAGCAGTAAAGCTGTACGAGACAAAGGAAGCAGAATTCCCGGAACCGGAACAGCTGCGTGAGCTGGAGCGTGTAATTCTTCTGAAAGTAATCGACCGTAAGTGGATGGATCATATTGATGATATGGATCAGCTGCGTCAGGGTATCGGACTCCAGGCTTATGGACAGAAAGATCCGCTGGTTGAATACAAGATGAGCGGATACGAGATGTTCGACACCATGTCTGCAGGAATCCAGGAAGATACACTTCGCCTCTTATACCATGTACGCATTGAGCAGAAGGTAGAACGTGAAGAAGTAGCTAAGGTAACCGGAACCAACAAAGATGACTCTGAAGTGAAAGGTCCGGTAAGACGTACTTCTGAAAAAGTATATCCGAACGATCCGTGTCCATGCGGAAGCGGCAGAAAATATAAACAGTGCTGCGGCAGAAAAGCATAAATCAAATAGAACAAAAAGGGTCGTTTGTATAAAACGGCCTTTTTGTAAATAAATCAAATAATTATTGAGAGAAGGTGAAGCTGTGGTAGAATTAGATCAATTTAAATATACGTTAGGCACGTATGCAAAACCATTAGTGGAAGTGAGGGATTCACTTTGACCTGGCTAACAAGGAAAAGCGGATTCAGGAATTAGAGCGTAAGATGGAAGAACCTGACTTTTGGGATCAGCCCGAAAAGTCACAGGAATATATGAAAACGCTCAGCAGTTTAAAGGATGATATTGAAATATTCCGAAAACTGAATGATCAGTATGAAGAAATAGAAACCCTTCTGGAAATGGCATATGAGGAAAATGATGCCTCACTGATTCCGGAAATAGAAGAAACACTGAATGATTTTACGACATCTCTGGAAAATATCCGGATCAAGACCTTACTGGCGGGTGAGTATGACAGAGATCATGCAATAATGACACTCCATGCAGGAGCAGGCGGCACCGAGTCCTGTGACTGGGCAAGTATGCTCTACCGCATGTACTGCCGATGGGCAGACCGGAAAGGATTCCAGGTAGAAGTACTGGATTATCTGGACGGAGAAGAAGCCGGCATCAAATCGGTAACATTTGAAGTAAAAGGTGAAAATGCATTTGGCTATCTCAAGTCAGAAAAGGGTGTGCACAGGCTGGTGCGTATTTCTCCCTTCAATGCGGCGGGCAAACGCCAGACCTCTTTTGTATCCTGTGATGTTATGCCGGATATTGAAGAAGATATTGATATTGAGATTCGGGATGAGGATTTAAGGATTGACACGTACCGCTCCAGCGGTGCGGGAGGCCAGCATATTAACAAAACTTCTTCCGCCATCCGTATTACCCATCTTCCCACCAATATCGTGGTACAGTGTCAGAATGAACGTTCTCAGCACATGAATAAGGATAAGGCAATGCAGATGTTGAAAGCAAAGCTGTATCTGTTAAAGCAACAGGAAAATGCGGAAAAAGTATCCGATATCCGTGGTGAAATAAAGGAAATCGGCTGGGGCAGCCAGATCCGTTCCTATGTTATGCAGCCATATACCATGGTCAAGGATCACCGCACAAATGCGGAATCCGGTAATGTGGACAGCGTAATGGACGGAAGTATTGATATCTTTATCAACGCTTATCTGAAGTGGCTGGCTCTGGGCACAAAAGAATCAGAAAATGAATAACAGATTGTGGATAAGCGGAGGGAATACCTCCGCTTGTGTGCAAAAAACAGAAGATTAATAACAGGAGGACAATATATGGGAATTATAAAAGCAGCAACAGGTGCAATTGGAAGTTCATTAGCAGATCAGTGGCTGGAAGTAATTGAGCCGGAAGATATGGGAGACCAGACGCTTCTGACCCGCGGTGTGAAGATGCGCACAGGCTCCAATACCAAAAGCAGTTCCGATACCATTTCAAATGGTTCTGTAATCCATGTGTATGACAATCAGTTTATGCTGCTGGTGGATGGCGGCAGAATCATTGATTACACGGCTGAGCCGGGTTACTATACCGTTAATAATTCTTCCATGCCTTCTTTATTTAACGGGGAGCTGGAAGATGCGGTAAGAGAGACCTTTTCCAGGTTTAAATTCGGAGGTGTGACCCCAACTGCCCAAAAGGTATATTATATCAATCTGCAGGAGATCAGGGGAATCCGCTTTGGCACCAGGAACCCGATTAACTATTTTGACAATTTTTATAACGCAGAGCTTTTCTTAAGAGCACATGGAACCTATTCTATCAAAATTACAGATCCCCTCCTGTTTTATGCAGAAGCTGTGCCCAGAAACAGCGGACAGGTAGAAGTCGGTGAGATCAACGAGCAGTATCTTTCTGAATTCTTAGAAGCCCTTCAGACATCCATTAACCAGATGTCGGCGGATGGTACCCGTATTTCTTTTGTTTCATCAAAAGCTAGGGAACTGGGCAAATATATGGCGCAGACCCTGGATGAGGACTGGCGGCAGATGCGTGGATTGGAGATTCAGTCGGTAGGGATTGCGAGTATTTCCTATGATGAGGAATCCCAGAAATTAATTAATATGAGAAACCAGGGAGCAATGCTTGGAGATCCGTCTATCCGGGAAGGATATGTCCAGGGAGCCATTGCCCACGGCCTGGAAGCAGCCGGGTCAAACCCGAACGGCAGTATGGCTGGATTTATGGGAATGGGCATGGGAATGCAGAATGCAGGTAACTTTATGGGAACTGCTTCCGCGAATAATATGCAGCAGATGCAGATGAACCAGGAAGCCAGAAACGCAGCAAAAGCAGCCTCAGGTGCAGGAAACGCCCCGGGTGCAGGCAATGCAGGTAACCAGGGAGATATCCAGGCATCGGCATCCGCTGGTCCACCGAGTACAAGAAGCCTGTCATCGAGGCCCTCATCCAG
>NZ_JAWYAJ010000374.1:0-6281 GCF_034124845.1 Robinsoniella sp. | reverse complement strand
CATAATTCTGAGCCTCGTATATCTCCAGAATTTTAAACAGTGAAAACAGTTCTTCAAATCCCGGAAAAACCAGCAGTTCCTCTGCTTCTATACTCTCCCCGGATCTGGATGTCAGCAGTTTTTTCAGATAATCCTTGATATTTCCCCATGCATGCTCACTTTCTGCTACCGCATCGATTTCCATAGCATACAGATGCTCTGAGATTTCCAGAGGTTCGTTTCCAAGCTTTCGGTCAAAGGAGTCCCCCAGGCTGTGCGCCTGGTCAGTACTCATAATCAGCACCCGTTTTCCGCTTTCCGCAATTTTGCAGGCAGTCGCCGCCGCAATACTGGTCTTGCCTACACCGCCTTTGCCCGTATATAATAATATTCTCATGTGAGACCCTCCTACTCAATCGTTACTTTCTTCGTCCGTTTTGCCTGTTGGGATTTCCCTGTGGAAGCTGTTTCTCCACTGCTATCCCCTTTTTCAGTTTTACTCCTGCGGCTTCCTTCATCTTCTTCCGCATAAGATGCCGACCCTGTTTCTCTTTTTCCAGCCAGGTAGATTTCTACCGCGCACTCTTTTAACCAATCTCCGGCACCTGCCCTCCAGTTTTTCATACGCTCATTTATTTCATCCGGCAATAATTCCTGAAATGCTTCGATTTCCAATTTCTTTGCCTGGACCATTTTCGTTATAAAAGTTTTATTCATCTTCGTCCTCCTTTACGAACTGTATTACCAGCGACTGATCCCTCATCTTTGCAGACTGTACAGAATATCCCCGCAGAGAAGAAGGCATGGGAATGGCTCTTTTAAAGTTTCCGATCTTCACAATCAGATCCCGTCCGGCTTCATGCATTACGATATCCTCTTTGTTCACACAGGGCAGATATACTTTAAGCAGATAACCATCTTCCGTCTTTTCATAGACTTCATTGGGAATAATCCGCTTCACTGCAAAGAGGTCCTCCTCCTGCAGTGCATCCTCGCATACCCGGTCCAAAGATGTCAGCCCGTTTAAATCAATATCGTACCATTTAATGGAATACACCGGAACGTCCCGGAAGACCTCTTCTAACTCCGTGATATACTGCTGTTGAATCGTCAGCCATTCATCAAAAAATGGATTCTCCATATCAGCCGGCAAAACCCGGTTCAAATAAAGACCATCCACATTAAAATTGTAAAGATTCAAATACATATAGTTTCTCTTTGTCTCTTCCACAACCATCTTTTCCGGAATTGCCACAAGGCGGATGCTGCAGACCTCACGGTTTTTGATCAAACTCTGTAATTCCGCCAGTTTCAGATACATCCTCTCAATATCATTCATAGCCTTTGTGTCCGGAAGCTGAATCTGAAAGAACTTTTTCGATACCGGCCGCATCACCTTCATTGCCACTTTTCCAAGTGGAAACAATTTTTCCATATACCAGGAAAGCAGTTCAGGAAACTTTAACAGGGACAATGTCTCTCCGGTAGGCGCGCAGTCTACAATAACCAGGTCATATTTCTTCTGATTATAAATTTCCTGTATTTTTAACAGTGAGAATAATTCTTCGATTCCGGGAATCATATCCAGACCATCCATGAAACCTTCTTCCCCGCTGCCTGCCGGGAGCATTTGAGCAAAAGCATTCATCATAGATGAAAAATCATGCTCCATTTCATAAGTGGGGTCAATTTCTAACGCATATAAATG
The DNA here is from genome assembly GCF_034124845.1 of Robinsoniella sp. Classification (NCBI taxonomy): domain Bacteria; kingdom Bacillati; phylum Bacillota; class Clostridia; order Lachnospirales; family Lachnospiraceae; genus Robinsoniella; species Robinsoniella sp. The sequence continues at coordinate 4,594 of NZ_JAWYAJ010000374.1, read as the reverse complement.
GTCAGCTACCTGCTTTTCCTCTTTTCCCAGCGGCTGCTCGAATAAATCGCTGAGGTTATGCGCCATATCCGTGCTGACAATTAATGTTTTTTTCCCCTCCTTTGATGCTTTTCTGGCATGTGCTGCTGCAATACTGGTCTTGCCTACGCCGCCTTTTCCTGTAAAAATTATAATTCGATTCATAAATCTCCTTTCCCGGCTAAGAACTGTCCGGTTAAATTTATATTTTATTGTTCATCATGGTTTCGTGTATAACATGCATTCCGGCACATCACGCTACTTGTTCATCATACTTTTTGCACATTATACGTTCTGCATATTTTACGTTCTGTGTATTATTTGTTCTGTGTATTATTAGTTCCTGTGTATTATTTGTTCTGTGTATTATACGTTCTGCATATTTTTTGTTCTGCATTTCATGTTCTCAACTTATCATCTCTAAATCCCTTCATTAGTTCTTTATTCGAAATATTCGAGATTCGAACTATTTAATATTTTGAAACAGAGCCATAAAGCTCTGTCAAAATCATACTATTCCCACTCTATTTCTACTCAATTTAGACTCTATATCGACGCTATTTCTACTCAATTTCAATCTTGCGTACTTTTTTTATCTTTGCCTGCTCACCAGATTTCTCCCTCTGATTCAGTACCGCAAATACCTTATCCGCCATACCAAACAGCGTTTTCTTCTCCTCATCTGAAAATGCCTCCATGACTCTGGTAAAATAACTTCCCAGATCCATCATTTCATGATGCATGAATTCTGATCCATCTTCCGAGAGTGATATGGTTACAACCCGCTTATCCTGCTCACTTCTCTCTCTGCGTACCAGATGCTTTTTTTCCAGGCGGCCGATCACTCCGGTGACCGTATTCAATGGAATATTCATATATTCTGCTATTTCACTCATATTGACCTGTTTTTGGCGGTAAACAAACAACAAAGCAAAGATTTCATTCTTCGTACAGTTTAAAAACAGATCAAACCTTTGTTCCGGATAAAAGATAAATTTGCATTTATCCATAATTTCAAATACCATTTCCTCTACGGTTGCTGGAAATTCGTTCATAGGTAATCACTCCTTTACTTCGTTCTTCGAAGTATATTTTAATTCTACTCTCGAAGTAATAATTTGTCAAGAATTTTGTATTCCAAATTTCTTTTCTGTGCTATAGTATACATAACGACGCTAAAGGAGGCCTCTTTATATGAAAGAAACCATATATACCATTCCTCTGATGGATGCATTTAATGCCAAAGACGAATGTCCATTCTGCTTTATAGAAAGAAACCTGGAACAGCATGCCATTTCTTTTATTCTGGGCTCAGCCTATATGGAAGATGACGTGCGTATGGAAACGGACAAGATCGGATTCTGCCGTCATCATTACAAAATGATGTTTGACTATGGCAACCGCCTTGGAAGTGCTCTGATACTAAGTACACATTTCCACAAATTAAACGAAGAACTGCAGGCACAGATCAAAGCATTTACACCCGGCAAATCTTCCATGTTAAAACGCATCAAAAAGACCGCCATCGAACCTGAAATCCGAAAAACAAACATTGGTGCCTGGATTTCCGAAAAGGAAAATGAATGCTATGTATGCAATCATTTTAACGATAATTATAACCGCTATCTGGATACCTTTTTTGAAATGTTAAAAAACAATCCGGACTTCGTAGAAATTGTAAAAAACAGCAAAGGCTTCTGTCTCCATCACTTTGCAGATGTCATCGAGACTGCAGAAGATAAACTGAATGAAAAACAAAAAAATCTCTATTATCCCATGCTTTTTAAGCTCATGGCGGAAAATATGAAACGTCTGGAAGAAGAGGTAACCTGGTTCACTGCCAAATACGATTACCTGAATAAAGACAAAGACTGGGGCAACTCCAGAGACAGCGTCCAAAGATGTATGCAGAAACTGGGCGGAGGCTATCCTGCGGATCCTGTCTTCCAAAGTGATAAATAATCCGGCTGGAAAATCTTCGCAAACTTCACTTATATTTCAATATGGTATCAAAAAAGGGTATTTGGAAAATTCTCCAAATACCCTTTTTTAATCCGTGTTATATGTAATTTTTGTCAGGATTCCATCGTGTGTCGCGATTCTCCTCTTTCTTACGTAGATCTTATGCATAAACTTCACGTTGACCTTAAGTAAAACTCATGTATATCTTATAGATCTTATGTATATCTCATGTTGACCTTTTGTAAAACGCATGTATCTCTTGTAGATCTTATGAATCTTATGTAAAATCAATCTTATGAATGAGTAATCGTATAATCATAAATAGCCTGATAGGTTTCATTATCGTAATGAACGCCGTCTGCCGTACCAAACCCATTGGTCTTCAAGTATGAATAGGTATCAATATAAAGACTAGGGAATGCTGCATTTAACTGTTTATTAAACGCTATCACTTGCTTATTTTTTACCAGATATCCCACGGATGATGCAATTTTATCATTAACCGGATTAACGGACATCATATAAAACTTCGTATTTGGATAGCTTGCAATCAAATTCTGGTATATACTGATATACTGCTGCACCGTACTGCCTGCACAATCATTGACCCCCAGATTAAATACAACCTTCACATAAGGATTTAAATCCAGTTTCTTCTTAAGCTTTGTAAGCCCGGAAGACATCAGCCAGTTGTAGCCTTCTCCTACTTTTGCAATATACTGTGCATTACCACCCTTTGTGCCAATTACACTTTCCATTCCTACTGTTCTGGAATCGCCTACAAAAATATATGTATGATACTGGTTTACACCGGAACTGCCTGCATTTTCATTTGGTCCCTGGTTTGTCTGACCGGAATTCCCTGTTTCAGGATTCTGGTTTTCCGGTATCTGTGGTTCTGCTGTTTTCTTACCGTCAGCTCCCACATAATACTTTCCTACCTTGCAGTTGACTGCCATTGTTCCGTCTTTCTGCAGATACCGCCCATTTACCCAGCGCTTTTTAACCATCGCGCCCAGATTGGAATTCTTCTTATCAAAATAATACTTTTTACCGCCAATGGTATGCCATCCGGTGTACATTCTACCTGTTGTCTTAGACAGATAATAACGTTTGCCATTAACCGTCTTCCAACCTCTTACCAGCGCACCTTTATTACTGCCTGTCTCATTTAAATAATAATAAGACTTTTTGTACAGCTTCCAACCGGTTGTTGCATAGCCACTCTTATCAAAAAAGTAAATTTTATTTTTTATCTTTATCCATTTATTCTTTGGATATGTGCCGTTCTTGTACTGAAACCAGCGCCCTGTGTAATTCTGTTTCCAGCTTCCTGATGTACTTTTAACTGTTTTTGCCTTTTTCACTACATTTTCAGCAGCATCCGCTTTCATAGATGGTACACTGCCTGCAAGTCCAAAAATTAATGCCAGTGTGAGAATTACAACTGAGATTTTGATCTTCTTCATTCTTTACCTCTCATGACCAATTATTTCCTTGCTACCTGTACAACTATAACACAAAAAAATAGAAGTCTCAACTATTTTTTAAGAGAAACTTCTATTTTTTACAATTTTATTAAGAATTTATTTAGTTTATTGCACCTCTTTTTTGTTTTTGGAAATTAAATAATATGGTATTGCCACAAATACAGCTCCACCGATCATATTGCCAACCGTTACCAAAGAGAGGTTATATAAATAACCGCTTATGGAAATTGCAGCATCCCCTTTATTCAGTAAGCCTACCCCAATAATACTCATATTTGCAATACTATGTTCGCAGCCGCAAATCATGAATACGTAGATGCACCAAAAAACCATAATCAGTTTTGCTACTTCATTTTTTAATTTTATACTGCACCATACTGCCAGACAAACCAGGATATTACACAGAATTGCCCGTGTCAGCAGTTCTACCGGTCCAAGTCCTACTTTCGTTGCTGCGGTAGAAGCAAACATTTCCCCAACTGCTCCCTTTGGCACACCGGTCAGCTGAAAAACAAAAACGCATGCGATAGAACCCAGGAAGTTACCAATATAACATATAATCCATAGTTTAATTGTATTACCCCATGTTACAACTTTATTAAGAGATGCAGAGGTCATTACAAAATTATTACCCGTGAACAATTCTGCTCCGGCTGCTACCACCAGACTTAAAGCCGCTGCAAATGAGAAAGCCATTACAGCCTTCATCATCGGATCTCCCGCTTCTTTCAGAGGCGTTCCCATAACAAAGGTTACAAAGGAACCAAATGAAATGAACATTCCAGCTACCATCGAGGAAATAAAATATCCAAGAGGATTATTTTTCAACAATCCATATTTTGCCTTTCCTGAATTACAAACTGCTTGAAATTCTTCCTGAAACATAACAAATACCTCCTCTTTCCTTTTGATCCTTTTAATGCAGGGCAGGTCCCCACCTGCCCTGCATTTATATAATTAGAACAATCCGGAAATCTTTCCTGTCTCGTCTACGTCGATTCTTTCTGCTGCCGGTACTTTTGGAAGTCCTGGCATAGTCATAATCTCTCCGGTAAGCGCTACGATAAATCCTGCTCCTGCCGAGATCTTTAAGTTACGTACCGTTACTTCAAAGTCTGTCGGTG
>NZ_JAWYAJ010000373.1:0-7317 GCF_034124845.1 Robinsoniella sp. | reverse complement strand
TGTTGTGATGGCAACCACATCCATCATCAAATTCAAAATACGGTTATTCCAAAAGAAGAAGATCTGTACCGCCTGGCTGAACTGTTTAAAATCTTTGGTGATCCCACCAGGATTCGGATACTCTATGCGCTGTCCGCTTCCGAACTGTGCGTATGTGACATTGCAGAACTCCTTGGAATGAGTCAGAGTGCGATCTCCCATCAATTGCGGGTTTTGAAACAAAGCCACCTGGTAAAATTCCGCAGAGAAGGAAAAACGATCTTTTATTCCCTGGCTGATACCCATGTATCTACGATTCTGAATCAGGGATTGGAACATGTGGAAGAATAATTTTATAATTTCCCCTTTCCTTTTTCAGAAAAAAGTATTACAATAAACGTAATTATGTTGTCATAAATTATGAAAGGAGTCAGGATTATGGCTAAAAAAAATAGAAAATTCTTACTTGGTGCTGCTGTAATAGGTGTTGCTATCGCAGGAGGTATCTATTACTTAAATAAATGCAAACAACAAGATGATACATGGGAGGATGATTTCGAAGACTTTGAAGACGACTTCGAAGATGATCTGGATGAAGAAGATGATGTTACTCCGGTTGCAAGAGAATATGTCACCATACCAAAAGAATCTCATACGCCTGAAAAAACTCCGGAAGATACATCTGCCGATGATACAGATGATTCAGATGATACAGATGGACAGACCGAAGATATTGCAGCGGAAGAAAACGAAGAAGACACAACGCAAGAATAAACCGTTGTGCTTAATATAACAAGAAATAGAAAAACACCAGCAAATGGAAGCGCCCTGGTAATGAAATTAATCAGACTTACGGGACAATCCATATATAGCTGGTGTTTTTCTATTTTCGCGGGCTGTATTTACAGCAAACCGCACCTCATTCAATAATCCAAGCATGAATCAGCCGGTTTACCGCTTCTGCGATATCTTCTTCACACAGATTTGCATATCCCAGAATCACCGTAGGCATCGTTGTTTCTCTGGGAGCCGCCACATAGTAGGCAGACAGCCCATAGACTTTCACTCCTTTCAGGCGTGCACGCTCTATTGCATCATCTTCCGACATTCCATTTACAAAGCTTAACAAAACATGAACACCTGCATTTTCTCCTGATATAGTACAGATGCTTTCCAATCCTTTGAGCCTGTCCAGCAAAACATCATGTCTGCTTTTATAAATTGCACGCATTTTGTTAAGATGTCTCTCATAATAACCCTCATTCAGAAATCTGGAAATGATCATCTGATCTACCCTGGACACCGTAGAAGAAAATATTTTACCGATTTCATCGTATACCGCTAAAAGCCTTTTGGGCAGAACCAGATAACTCACACGAATAGCAGGAGCTATTGACTTGGAAAACGTTCCGATATAAATCACTTTATCATGGCTGTCATAGCCCTGTAAAGCGGGTATTGGTTTCCCTTTGTACCGGAATTCACTATCATAGTCATCTTCGATGATATAACGATTCTCGTCCTCTGACGCCCATTTTAAGAGCTGCATCCTCCGTTTAATCGGCATAATGGTTCCCAGGGGGAATTGATGGGATGGCATAACATAGGCAATATCTGCCCTGGAATTTTCAAGCTCTGCCACATCCATTCCATTCTTATCCATATTAATGACCAGCATCTCATTGGAAAGTACATTCAGAATATCATATGCCTTTTTATAAGTTGGATTTTCCATTGCTATGATATGTCCTCTTCCAAGAAGATTACATAAAAGCATAAGCAGATAATCATTCCCGGCTCCAATAATAATCTGCTCCATACTGCAGTTTACACCACGTGCCTGATGCAGATATGCAGCAATCGTCTCGCGTAGTTCGCTCTCTCCTTTGGGTTCACCAAGCTGAAAAAAATCCTTATTATCCTCCAGCAGAATATTTTTGGAAATCTTTCTCCATGCATTATGGGGAAAACTGTTTAAATCCACCCCGCTGGGGGAAAAGTCATATTCATAATGCTCTTTCATTTCCTCCGCAGCCTTTTTGGGAACCTGCACAGCTGTAGAAAGACGGTACAGTCCATCCAGATCACTTACGAAATATCCTTTACAGGGCACCGCTTCTATATATCCTTCTGACAGCAGCTGTTCGTAAGCCAATTCTACCGTACTTCTGCTTACCTGGAGATATTTCGCCAGATTGCGGGTAGAGGGCAGCCTCTTTTTAAAAGGCAGCCCTCCGTTTTGGATATCATTTTTAATATATTCATATATTTGCTCATACAGGGGTCTGGATGAATGAACATCCAGACTGATCGTCAATTCGTTCATATATTTCTCCCGCAGCTAAACATTATTTCGGCAGTTTAAAAGAACTCTTTAGAGATACTATCCGGTTAAATACCAGTGCATCCGGTTTGGAATCTTTGGCATCCACACAGAAAAATCCCTGGCGCACAAACTGGTAGCTCTCATAGGCTTTGGCATCTGCCAGATTTGGCTCTACAAAACAGTCTTTTAAAATCACCAGTGAATTTGGATTCAGGTTCAGGCTGCCGTCTTCGTTATAGACACCTTTTTCTTCATCAATAATATTTTCATAGAGACGTACTTCTGCTTTCAATGCAGTTGGTGCTGCTACCCAGTGAATGGTGCCTTTTACCTTACGTCCCGTAAATCCGGTGCCGCATTTTGTCTCAGGGTCATAAGTACAGTGTATTTCCGTTACTTTGCCGTCCTCATCCTTTATAAAGCTTTCACATTTCACGAAATAGGCATTCATTAAACGCACTTCATTTCCAGGGAACAGACGGAAATATTTTCTTGGAGGTTCTTCCATAAAGTCTTCTCTGTCAATATATAATTCCCGGCAGAACGGTACTTTACGTTTTCCCAGGCTTTCATTTTCCAGGTTATTGTCAACATCCAGATATTCAATCTGTCCTTCCGGATAATTGTCTATTACTAATTTAATAGGATCTAAGACTGCCATCATACGCGGTCTCTTCAGCTTTAAATCCTCCCGGATACAATATTCCAGCATCGCGTAATCAACAGAGCTCTGGCTTTTGCTCACGCCGCACAAATCCATGAACATTTTAATGGACTCCGGTGTAAATCCACGGCGCTTTAAAGCAGCAATGGAAACCAGTCTCGGGTCATCCCAGCCATCTACGATACCATCTTCCACAAGCCTGCGGATATAACGCTTTCCGGTTACTACATTGGTCAGATATAATTTTGCAAATTCAATCTGCTTTGGAGGATGGGGATATTCCAGCTCACGGACTACCCAGTCATAAAGAGGTCTGTGGTCTTCAAATTCCAGAGTACAGATCGAATGTGTAATGCCTTCAATTGCATCCTCAATGGGATGGGCAAAGTCATACATAGGATAAATGCACCATTGATCTCCGGTGTTGTGATGTGTCATATGTGCAACACGGTAGATAATCGGGTCACGCATGTTGATATTCGGTGAGGACATATCGATTTTTGCCCTTAACACTCTTTCGCCGTCTGCATATTTGCCATTTTTCATATTTTCAAATAATTCCAGGTTCTCTTCTATGCTTCTGTCCCGGAAAGGGCTGTTCTTTCCCGGCTCCTTGAGGGTTCCGCGATATTCTCTGATCTGCTCTGCATTCAAATCGCAGACATAGGCTTTTCCTTTTTTTATCAGCTTCACAGCACATTCATACATCTGGTCAAAATAATTAGATGCAAAAAACAGGCGGTCTTCCCAGTCTGCACCCAGCCATTTAATGTCTTCTTTGATAGACTCTACAAATTCAATTTTTTCCTTTGTAGGGTTCGTATCATCGAACCTCATATTAAACTTGCCCTGATACTGCTGTGCCAATCCATAGTTTAACAGGATTGACTTTGCATGTCCTATATGAAGATAGCCGTTTGGCTCTGGCGGGAATCTGGTACATACTGTCTCGCAATGTCCTTCTGCTAAATCTTTTTCAATAATCTGCTCAATAAAATTTTTGGAAACTGTCTCTTTTTCCATGTCTTTCCTCCTAGGATATAGTCTGTTTTTCATAATACCATAATTTTCTCAAAATTACAACGCTGGTATTTACTTTTCTCTACTCTTATATTATGATGTTAACATATCAATTTTGGGGGAACTTATATGTATTATTTTATTGTAAATCCGAAATCCAGTTCCGGTAAGGGCCGGAAGATCTGGAATATGCTGGAGAAGGAACTTAGAGAACGTAAAATAAAATACACCGTCTATTTTACCAAGAAGAAAAACCATGCTCTCCGGCTGGCTGAATTAATCTCCACTACTAAAAATCCCTGTACGATTGCGGCTGTGGGCGGAGACGGAACCGCCAATGAAGTAATCAATGGGCTTAAAAATCTGGACTCTATCGTGTTTGGTTATATTCCAACCGGCTCCAGCAATGATCTTGCAAGAGGTCTGCACCTTCCGGTGAATCCACTGGATGCCTTAAACGCGGTTCTTTATCCAGCTATCATTCAAAAAGTCAGCATCGGTGTCAATCAAAGCAGGCAGGAATGCAGAAACTTTATCGTCAGTACCGGAATTGGATTTGATGCCGCAGTCTGCCACGAAGCCCTGCACTCCAATATAAAAAAAGCTTTAAACAAGTTTAAACTAGGCAAACTGACCTATCTTGGAATTGCCTTAAAACAGCTGTTCGTGTTGAAACCGGCTTCTATGACGCTGACCATGGATGCTAAAAGGAAACATTTCTATAAAAATGTATATTTTATTGCTGCTATGAATACCCAATACGAAGGGGGCGGATTTAAGTTCTGCCCAAGAGCGGATGCTTCCGATGATATTCTGGATATCTGCGTAATCGAAAAAATGTCCAAGTTAAAAGTACTGTTACTGCTTCCCACTGCATTCTTAGGAAAACATACCGGTGCAAAGGGTGTACATATTTTCCGCTGCCACCGGGCAAGGATACAGACAGAAGTTCCTCTTGCAGTCCATGCTGACGGTGAATCTTTTGATTTCCGTTCTGATATTGAAATCTTTTTTGAATCCAAAAAACTCTCCATTATCCTAGGATAAGGGAGAGTTTATGTTTAATTATTAATTAAATCCGAAAAATTTTCTGGTTAACTTATATGCAGCTACGGACACATTCCTTCCGCTCTTTCCAGGGAGATTCACGGTACGTCCAAGCAGGCCGGTACGTATCTTGATATAAAGTCTTCGGTCCACCTTCTTTAAATAGGACCACAATTCTTTCTTCTTCTCAAAGTTTTCATCTGTTTCCGAACGAATCAGCATAATGGAAGACACCGTCATAATAATATCCAGATAGTTCAGCATATATTTGCGGAGCTTCTTATTAGAAACTTTTGCTGACGCCATCGTATCTATCATGATTTTATTCACCCGGATCTGCTGATCTATCCTGCGTATCATAACCTCTTCATTTACGGACTGGTCATCTCTTCCTATAAAGTAATGATAGAAGTTTACATCCAGATAATACATATTTTTCACGTAAGGCAGGGGCTGAAATACAAACAGGTTGTCTACATAGAATGTATGCTTTGGCAGCTCCAGTCCGCATGCTTTTAAAAGCTGGGTTCTGTATATTACAGAATGCATCAGGATATAGTGCCCCTTCCTGAGATTGTGGACTTCATCCCAGGTGAAAATTTCATTCTGTGGAAACGCAGAACGGTACTGCATGACTTTCTTTCTGCGCGCCCCGACTTTATCATATATAAAATTACTGATAATCATATCCACGGTATTGGGTCCGCCTATCATATCTGCTATTTTGCTGAGAATAGTCCGGTATGCGTCGGGATCCACCCAGTCATCACTGTCCACTACTTTAAAATAGATACCGGTAGCATTGCGCAGCCCGGCATTTACTGCTTCTCCATGACCGCCGTTTTCCTGATGGATTGCTTTCACTATGGTAGGGTATTCTTTTTCATATTCATCTGCAATCGCTGCAGTATCATCTTTGGAACCATCATCTACTACCAGAATTTCCACATCTTCTCCACCCACCAGCAGGGATTCAATACATTTTCTCATGTACTCCTGCGCATTGTAGCATGGAATTGCAATTGATAATAATTTCATGTTATTTTCCCCTATACTTCGTATTTTTCCTGTCCTAGTTTAATTTGCAGATAATCCGCATATGCTCCAAAAGCTGCCGGAATGGGATATTCCTCCTGGGTTTTCCAGGGTTCAACAAACAGCATTCCCGTATCTTTTGCATTTTCCAGTTCTTCAACCTGAATGACATATCCCGTCATTCTCCATTCCACATGGCTGAAAATGTGTTTCGATTCTCTCAATTCCCGAATCCGGATTGGTGCAAAATTACGTTCTTTTAGATACACCAGCACTTCATCTGCCGTCAAATGTCCTTCCAGGTTCGGCAATTCATACAGCCCCGCCAAAAGTCCCTTTTTCGGACGTTTTCTTATCGCTGCTTTGTCACCGTCTTTTATCACCAGCACCGTTTTTTCTTCGATCCGCCTTGGCTTTTGTTTTGCTTTCTTAGGCAATTCCATTACGATATCCAGTTCCCTTGCTTTACAGATCGATGCAAGGGGGCAGATATCACATTTTGCCATTCCATTTGGTACACAGACTGTAGCACCAAGTTCCATTAATGCCTGGTTGAAGTCTCCGGGGCATTCTTTTGGCATGATAGCCTTGATATCCTCTTCCATCTTCTTGCGGACAGACGGTTTCATTATATCATCTTCACTTGCCATTACCCGAGAAATTACCCGAAGTACATTCCCATCCACTGCGGGTACCGGGATGTTATAGGCGATGGATGCAACTGCACCGGCCGTGTAGTTTCCAATTCCTTTTAGTGACAGCAATGCTTCGTAATCAGCCGGAAGCTGTCCGCCAAAATCTTCTACTATGGTTTTAGCTGCTATCTGCATATTCCTTACCCGATTATAATACCCCAGTCCTTCCCACAATTTCAGCAGTTTATCTTCCTCACATGCCGCCAATGCCTGAACATCCGGCAGAGCCTTTGTAAATCGTTCAAAAAATGGTTTTACTGCCTCAACTCTGGTCTGCTGCAGCATAATCTCTGAAACCCAGATTCGATATGCAGACTTATCTTCCCGCCAGGGAAGAACCCTGGCATTTGTCCGGAACCACAAAAGCAGTGGTTCCACAATCTCATTTAACATATATTCTCCTAATATTAACTATAAAATAACTTTAATTTCTGTATCTATTTTTATGCTGTCCTCTGTAACATTACTGTCATACGCCAGTATATGTACACCTGCCTGCCTAGCCTGGCGGAGTGCATCACCAAATTCCGGGTGGGTTAAGTCATTTGGCC
>NZ_JAWYAJ010000372.1:0-2178 GCF_034124845.1 Robinsoniella sp. | reverse complement strand
TGCAAAGGGCTACCAGATTCTATATGCAACGAATTCTTCTTTTACAAAAAATAAAAAGACATTAAATACCGGGTTGCTGAATAAGACCGTGAAGAAACTGAAAAGCGGAAGCAGATATTATGTAAAAGTACGGGCTTACAAAATGGACTCCGCCAATAAGCGCATTTACGGATCATACAGTAAAGCAGCCACGATAAAAGTAAAATAAAATAAAAAGAAACTGTAACAGATCCGGCATCCAATCATTAGAGTTTATCTAAGGACACCACGATCTGTATGCAGTTTCTTTTTTGTTTCATTAACTGCCCATCTGCTGCAAATCTGTGCAGGCAGTGTTGGTTTCCTTATGAATTTTCTTCACTTTCCGGCTGGCTGAACGCGGAAACCGCAGAACTGATATCACCAAGAAGGGTATCAGAAAAGCCGTCATTGAGCTGCAGTACCCAGCTGGAGCCGTCATTTACCAGCTTGAGTTCAATATTTTTGGTCAATGTCTGTTTGTTATCCTTTAAGGCCTCTAAGAGATAGGAAGAAGTCTTGTCCGACAATTCCGAATCAGTAGCACGGATTGCAGCGGTTGTATTGGCATATTTCATAAGCAGGTTTCGGTATGTATGAAGTACACTTTCCAGGTCCAGGCTGGTAATATCCACATTGACAGTGGCAGAGTTGTCATTTTGTGTGGAGCTGTGTATCTGATAATCAAAATATTTCTCAATTTGAGAAGCCAAAGCCAGGTCAATGTCAGGATAGATCGCATTGCCGGTAGCGAAGATATCTTCCATGCCCAGATACTGTACCCAGCCCTTGGCATCCAGCTTTTTAAAGCTGTCCATATAAATCGACAGTACTTCTTCCGGTGTAATCAGAAAAGGATCTTTCAAATGGGAAACAAATCCGCTGACCAGAGCATCTTCCAATTCCGGTGAATTGTCAATGGACCAGACATCATCGTTTCGGGTAAGTGAAATTTCTGCAGTTGTCGTGATCAGGTCATAGCTGTTCCTGGATAAAAAATCGTGTAATAAAGTGAAATAGGGAGTTAAACCGGAGATTTCCTGGGATTCATTCTCTAAGGAAGCACTTTGGGCGATGAGGGCTTTGCAGAGATCCTTTGCCAGTGCATTCGTATCAAGATTTTTGATTTCGACAGCAACAGTAGCATGATCGCCGTCAATTTTTGTCGATTTGATTTTGTAAGTGAAGTTCTTGAAAAATAATTTAATGGTCTTTGCTGCTTCCGGGCTGATTTCTTCAGAGCTGGAGTGGGTATGTACCATATCTTCATATGAAATGAAAGATTTAATTGTATTTTCATCCAGGTTCTGGATCAGATTCAATTCTTTTTTTACGGTTTTTTTGGGTGCACTGTCCGTACAGCCTGAGAGAGGGACAAATATCACACATAAAAAAAGTACAGACAATAACAATCTGATAGAATGTTTCTTCATGAGAGTCTCCTTTAAAAAATAAAATAGTAACAAATAATTCCGGCTGCCTGCAAAAGTAATATAGCAGGAATTCCAAGAACGAATGACCGGTGTTTTGTCTTATGTCTAAAAAAATACATACCACACAGGGAACCGATACTTCCGCCTGCCAGGGCGATGAGAAAAAGTGTCCGTTCCTTTATGCGCCATTTGCCGTGCTTTGCTTTGCTCTTATCCAGACCCATGGAAATAAAACCAATCAGATTGATCAGAATAAGATAAAATGTTGAAATTGAATACATGTGAAATCCTTTCGACAGTATTTGACAAATTTAGTAATAAGTTTCATCTCATACTGAATCTGTGTCATCTACTATAGTTTATACGAAAAAAGGCAGATTGTCAAACCTCTTGACAATTTTTGAAAAAACCGATATATTAATACTGCAATGTGTTAAAATATCTTAGGAGGATTTAAGTATGTATTCACTGGATGAAGTAAGGTCAGTAGACCCAGAAGTGGCATCGGCAATTGAAGCAGAACAAGAGCGGCAGAACAGCCACATAGAGTTGATCGCATCAGAAAACTGGGTTAGCAAGGCAGTAATGGCGGCAATGGGAAGTCCGCTGACAAACAAATATGCAGAAGGGTATCCGGGAAAGCGTTATTACGGCGGATGCGAATGTGTGGATGTTGTTGAAAATCTGGCCATAGAAAGAGCAAAAGAGATTTTTGGATGTACCTATG
>NZ_JAWYAJ010000371.1:3611-22506 GCF_034124845.1 Robinsoniella sp. | reverse complement strand
ATTAGTCGTAAAAATATGGCGGGGATTGTATGCAGGACGCAGAATCATGTGGATGAGCGTCTGGTGGAGCATGGAATCAGAGTTGCGTATATTACGCTGAAAATGCTGGAAGCAGAGGGATGTTCGGACCGGAAAAGTATTCGGGATCTGTGTTTTTTGACGATGGTGCATGATGTTGGGGCATACAAAACAGAAGAGATTAATAATATGGTGCAATTTGAAACCGGGAACGTCTGGAATCATTCAATCTATGGCTACCTGTTTTTAAAGTATCTTTCACCTTTTTCTGAACTTGCTCCCGTGATTTTGTATCATCACACGGATTGCGATAAGCTGGCAGGGATATCCGGTCTACAAAGAGATCTCCTGAAGTGGGCACAGATGGTAAATTTGTCAGATCGGGTAGATGTGTGTATACAAACAGGTGAAGGAGTGAATATCATTGAATACCTAGAAAGGTTTTCCGATAGAAAGTTTTCTTCCGAAGTAATTGATTTATTTAAAAAAGCCGAGAAAAGAGATCAAATATTAGAGAAGTTAGGCGACAGTGCAAATCAGCGCAAGATATCCAAAGAGGTGTTTGAGGCTCTGGGAAATCCTTCGTTTTCCAGGAAAGAGATTGAAACTTATCTGAAAATGGTTGTGTATGCCATTGATTTTCGAAGCCCTTTTACGGTGATACATACAATTACCACAACCAGTATCAGCCAGGAACTTGCCAGATTGATGGGAATGCAGGAGATAGAGATTACTCAGATCTATTATGGAGCGTTACTGCATGATCTGGGGAAGATCGGAATACCGGTTGAAATACTGGAATATCCGGGAAAACTGAGCCCTCAGGCGATGAAGATTATGAAAACTCATGTAGATATTACGGAAGAGATTATGAACGGGGAAATGGAACCGGTGATTGCAAATATTGCTTTGCGGCATCACGAAAAAATAGACGGATCAGGATATCCCCGTGGCTTAAAAGGGGAGGTACTGACACCTAGCGAACGGATTGTTGCTATAGCAGATATCGTAAGTGCACTGAATGGGAGGCGCAGCTACAAGGATGCATTTGGGAAAGAAAAGATTGTAGGGATTTTGACTGAGATGAAAGAGGACGGGCTGTTATGTGAAAAGACAGTGGATGTTATGATCCGGCATTTTGATGAAATTATGGTAAACGTGAGAAATACCTGCGAACCGGTACTGAATGTATATGATCATATTAACATTGAATTTACCGAACTCTGCGGGGTCTGTGAAAAGATATAGCGGCACTAGGTTATCGGCACCTGGGAATTGGAACCATTCTCTGATGCAGCCTGCTTCATCTGCAGAATGGTTCCAATCATTGTAAAAAAGCTTTCCTTGCATTTCCAATGACTGGCAGACACTGAACACGAATTCTCAACTGGTTACTACACGCTCTAGCAGCAGTCCACCAGTTTCAGCGATGCTTCATCTAACATTTCATAAAAAGCATCCTGGTCTGTCATGCATTTATTTTTGCTGCGCTCAATGGTTTCTACCAATTCAGTCAAAGCAGCTCTTTTTGTTTCATCTGAGTCAGCCAGAATCTGCCCCAGTTGCCTGGAGGCCTCAATCAGCCGGAGTGAGCCGTAAATATGCGGCTCTTTTTTTAGCCCTGCAGCACTAAATACCAGATATACTAATAATTCAAAACATTGTTCATTATTGATTGGATTCATCATTGATGTTGTCCTCCTTCCATTTGTTGTAAAATAAAATTTCTTCCAGGGGCTTTCGCTTGGGGATGTGGGGATCAGAATCCGGGTAGCCGATGGTTAGCAGAAGTTCTATTTCGATTTTCGGGGGCAGATTTAAAAGCTTACGGACAACAGCATTATGAAAAGATTTGATGGCGCAGGTTCCAAGTCCTAGAGAAACTGCTTCCAGCATGATATTTTCTGCTGCCATGGAAGCGTCTATGGTTGCCAGTATTTCACCTCCCGCTATTCCGCCCCGCTTTCCGGCATAATCACGGTCTGAGCAGATGGCAAGGATTACGGGCGGTTTGCCGCTTAAGCCGGGGCTGAAGAGGTCGACTTTTCGCACCAGGTCCGGGTCGGTGATCAGACAGAATTTCCATGCCTGTACATTGCTGGCGGAGGGCGCAAAACGCCCTGCGTCTATGAGCGTTTCCAAGAGGTGGACGGGAACTGCTTTATCCTGAAAATGCCTGCAGCTGCGCCGGGATTTGATTAAAGTTAATAAATCATCAGTCATGGAGACCTCCTTTGTAAAAAAGTCTGGGAAAACCCAGGTTTTCTTGTTATAATAAAGGGTATAAAGTTCGAAATAAAAATCTTCTCAAACTACTTATTAAGGAATAGCACAAGCCAGCTTGCACTATTCAGGGGGATAGATATGTAAAAGTAACATTAAAAGAAAAAGGTGGTGTAGTATGGCTATTACCGTTGCACAGGCTTATGAGATTGCATCCAGGCTTGGCTGCAGGCTGCTGGCAGGAGAAAAAGGATTCTCAAGAGATGTTTCCTTCATAGATTCCATTGAACAGCCGGATATCGAACCATGGATTCGCAAAAATATCTTTTATATTACAACCGGTTATGCATTTCGGGATGATGCAGATAAATTGTGCAGTCTCGTTAAGGCTCTGAATGAAAAAGATGCGGCAGCACTTGCAATTAAGTCCAGATTTATGGAAAGTTTCCCAGAAACAGTGGTGAAACTGGCAAAACAGCTGGACTTTCCGCTGATCCTGATGCCGGATGACCTGCCCTTCATTGAACTTAGCTATCCGATCATGGTGGCAATTGTGGAAAAACAGAATAATTTGCTGGAGTTTACCAAATTGAAACTGTTTGAATACAGTACCCAGGTTATGGATAATAACCTTTTTGTAGATATTCTGACGGGAAATATTAAAATTCCCGATGAGGCGGATAATAGAGCCAATGCTCTGAACTGGACGAAACCGCCTTTTCGTCTTGCCGTTATGGATATTGATGATTTTGAATCCTATATCCAGAATAAAAATGAAGAAGAAATCCAGAATACAAAAGATGCCGTTATTAACTTGATTAAAGAATCAGTGGGCAGGAAACAGGTAAAATGCACAGTGGTGAATAAAAATGACAGTTTTACCTGTATTATTTCCCAAACCTATACCGTGGATTTGCTGAAACAGGTATTTGCAGAAATCACCCAGAGGATTCATGATAAGGGAGGACTTCGGGTATCGGTTGGATTATCTTCCGTGGCAGAGCAGTTCATCGATCTGGGAAAACTCTATGAAGAGGCAAGAGATGCCATATCCATTGGGCGCCATCAACGAAACGCTGGAATTATGTACATTGAAGAGATCCGTTTTGAACAGGCGTTAAAGCGTATCTGTAAGGATCCATTTTACAAAGAGTATACCAATGGGATGCTAAGCCAGCTCCTGGAATATGACCGGAAAAATGAAGGACATCTTCTGGAAACACTGGAAACGTTAATTGCCCATATGGGTGTTCGCAATACCACTGCAGAGGCTCTCTTTCTGCACCGTAACACACTTGCATACCGGATTAAGAAAATAGAGAGCCTTTGCGGCTATAGCCTGGATGACAGCGATAATCTCTTTAAATTGGGGCTGGCACTGAAGATGCGCCATTATATCTAAGAAATTATGTATGTCATAGGCGGTATCAGTAAGTGTCATTCCCGGCGCAGCATCTCGAACCAGGCAAACAGGCCTTCCGCCAGAACCGGATCGATAACCGGGAGCCCTGTTTCTTTTTCGATTTCTTTCGCAATGCCGATGGTGGTCAGGCCGGTGCAGCCAAGGGCGATGACCTGGGCGCCCATTTTTTTGATTTTCCAAGCTGTTTCCATGCAGGCGGCACGACCCTTATCGGTCATGAGATCCAGGGTACTGTTGACG
This sequence comes from Robinsoniella sp., assembly GCF_034124845.1. Classification (NCBI taxonomy): domain Bacteria; kingdom Bacillati; phylum Bacillota; class Clostridia; order Lachnospirales; family Lachnospiraceae; genus Robinsoniella; species Robinsoniella sp. The sequence goes on along the minus strand of NZ_JAWYAJ010000371.1, from coordinate 18,602 downwards.
CCGTCCGGTCTTTCCACGGCAATTAATTTTTCCGGAATCATACGCAGGTACGCTTTGGGAGCATAGTCCACGATACCCAGGATTGCAATTTTGTCACCGTATTTTGTGGCGAGAGCAGCTGTGGTTTCCCCTCCCCCGGTTACGGGGATGCCGGGGAGTACCTCTCTGATTTCCGCTACACCAGGGTCGTCGGCACAGCTTACAATTATCATATCCGGCTCATGGAAACTTTTTGCCGTTTCCACTATTTTGGGAATTGCGGTTTGTTCCAGTTCATGGCTGTGGATCCCTTCTGGCTGACCGGGAATACATTTTGATTCTACCATCAGCCCGGGAAAATTATCTTCTATGATGCGGCCATGTATATTCATGAGTTCTTCATTATCAGTTGTGAGAACCCGTATCAGACCAATTTTAAACTTCTTTTTCATTTTGTCCCCCTCAATAGCCCGAGTATGTGTTGTTCTTTAATTAGCAGTTAGAAACGATTTGTCAGGAAATAATAAATTTACCATCTTTGATTACCAAGATATCATCCAGGTACAGAGTTGGCTTTAAAATAATGCCGTCCATATGGCAGTCTGCCTTATTCGTTCCTCCAAAGGAGGTATTCGTGCCAAAGGCGATGTGAACCGTGCCAAATACCTTTTCATCTTCCAGAATAATCCCGCTTAGGATTGCCTTTTCATTCGTTCCGATGCCCAGTTCACCGAGTGTGGCATTGTTATCATTCTCTAATAATATGGAAAGCAGTTCGCTTTTTTCGCCGGTAATTTCCCGGACTTTCCCGTTCTTTATTTTCACGTGCAGAGGAGAGTCCAGCTTACCGATTCCAACCATGGAGCCGTCAATGATCATTTCTCCTTCAGAACTGTTTTCCTGTGGTGCAATATAAGCTTCTCCGGATGGCAGATTCCCGCTTTCTCCCGGATTTTTGTAGACCCCCGGACTTCTTACGCCGTTTCGATCTTTCAGATCCATGACCAGAGTGCAGCCGTCTTTTTCTATGCGGGCAAATGAGGCATGGTCTAACAGCCGTGAGACTTTTTCTGTCAGGTGCTCTACGGCAGCGTAATCCGCAGTCATAGCACCATTTTCAAACATAGCTTCTGTAATGCCGGGCATAGTAGCAACCCGGGCATTATTTTTTACCGCACCAATCCTGGCATTGGTATGGGTCAGGGATTTGGCGGTGGGGCAGATTACAATATCAGCCCATTTCATCGCTTCTGAGACGGCTTTTGGAGGCTCTTCGCCGGATACGGTGCGTTCTTTCATCGTAAGAAGCATTGATTCGCAGCCCAGCTCATTTGCAGCTTCATAAAGTGCCTGCCCAATGAGAAAACGGGAATTGTCGGTAACAATCAGCACCGTGTCTTTCGGTTTGGCATCCAGACAGCTCATTAATATTTTTTTTGCGTTATCTTTTAAACTCATAATTATACCTCCTGCATACAACAGACAGTTCTGCGTACTGCAACAATTGAAAGTTTGAACAGTGTTAGTGCTCCATCCGGCTAGAAACCCTACTGACAGCACTGCCTATTTTGCCATCTGCCGCGTTGTCGTCAGTCAGCGGAGGAACCACTCCGCTTCCATCCTCCGCCTTGCAGACTGACAAAATAATCAGCACTGTCAGTAGGGTTTCTGGCTGGATGGAGTACTAGGAAAATCTTAAATTACGCTGCCAGTGCCGGAGCGCGTTTGAAAATTGATTCCTGCGGGTCAGATATCCGTCAGTTCGGATACAACCCGTGCAAGGATGGTACGTGACAGAACAATCATTTTGCCTGTGATCTTCGCAAACATCTCTTTCATTTCCTGGGTATATCCAATGCAGTCTAAAACTACCAGATCACCATCCATATTCTTGATTTTATATGCTGCTGCCTCTAATGACGTCCAGTCACCGTATGGAGATGCGGGAATGGAAGTGACCTGGTTCACATATTGATTCCACTTTTTCTCGCATTGCGTTACCTGCAGAGGAGAAGGTGTTACTGTGATGATATTTGATGTTTTCGTCAGCAGAGGGACGATATGATTTAATATTTTGCACGGAAAAATAAGAGGTACTTTGGATTGAAAGTTATCCGGGAAATCTCCTGTGCAGAAAAACATAATTAACTTTACACCCTGTGCTTCCAGATCATAGATCCGCTGCTGCAGCCGGGGCAGAATATGCCGCTCTGCAAAAGTGACGGAACTTCCGTCTGTAAGACGTGACACTAATACGTAATCTCTTTCTTCTGGTTTAAATGATTCTATTTCTTCACGGGTCAGACCGTCCAGGCCGCCGCCTTGCAATAATTCGGCTTTGCTCTGAAAAATGTCCATAATATCACCGGTGACGTCAACACGGGGTGCCTGACCGATTGTTATTGCCCCAATTTTCATATTTGCAACATCCTTTCTGTTAGGTTTGTCGGATCTGTACTTGTGTTTATTGTTTTGCTTACTGACAGCTGTGCGTCACACTTTGTGGGAGATTTGACCCGAATAAAGGGCGCGTAGCGGGCTGCGAAACCTGAATTTAGGGCAAATATGCCGCTAAGTGGGGCGGGCAGATGGCGGGAATGAATTTTCAAACATGCCCCAGTGTCTGTATATGTTTCATGGAACCGTACAGAGACTGAATTAATTCGTATTCTTTTTTATCATAGAATTCACATTCGCCCTTTGTAAATGCTTTTGCAACTTCCAGCATGAAGCGTGCGGCTTCTTCGATATCTGTGATATGACTTGCGCCTGTAGCACAGCCGGGTACCATTACTTCGGCGGTGATGGCTACGCCGACTACGGGGGCATCTGTAGCGGTGGCGGGCTGAAGGATACTGTTAATATGATGCAGGTTATTGCCGTATGGCGTGATATCCTGGGTGGACAGCGGGAAGACATAGGGCAGTTTGCCGGTGGTGATCTGCATTAATTCCAGGAGATCTTCGGAAGCTTTCAGGATGTAACCTTCTTTGACGGTAGGAGAGATGGCAAATCCCCGGGTATTGATCATACGGTTGCCTTTGGTGGTATCACAGGATAAGATTGCATCCAGTTCGGGAGAAACTTCTTCCTGATTTACCTGGGACATTTCCACCGGTGAGCCCATAAAAGGAACGGGTTTGTGGGGGGCGGTAGGGGCATCGGGACAGATATGAGTGGAAATGAAGACATCCCCATCCAGGAAATCCCCTTTATTTTGCATATCTAATAGTTTGGCAGCAAGGGCTGTCACAGCCAGGGCTCCGTCACCGTCAGACACATATCCCAGACGTTCCGGACGTGCACCGATTCCCCCAAGGCGTCCCAGCAGACCAATGGTTGGAGCGGTACCTCCGTTTGTTTTGCCATTGGTTCCCGGAATTCTGACTTTTACCATATCGGTAGACCCCTTCGGTCCTTTTAATTCATATACTTCAATATTGGCATCCCCACGGATACCCCGCAGATAAGCAGCCACGTCCCAGCCGGTTACGGTACTGCTGTCTAAAATATCAAATGCTTCAATTAATTGTTTCATCAACATAATGCTATACCTCTTTTCCTGAAAATTTAACAAAAGTATAGCATTGAAAAAGTGGAAAGTCGATACATCTGGTGAACAAAAAAAATCCCATTATATTGTGCATTAAGCACAAATAAAAGAAAATGGAATTGATTTTCTTATTTGTAAAATAAAAATAAAGTATTTGTGAAAAATTAATAAAAACAACTTGACAATTGCTGTAAAAATCAATATAATGGCAATTAATTCAGGGATTTAAAACGGTAAAGTTTTGGATCTTACAGGAAATATCTTTTGCAATTATTAATAATATATTGTGCAAAAGACACAAAAGGAGGAAGAGACTATGAATGACAACAAAGACCTGCAGACAGAAGTTAAGATTTCTGCATCAGAGCACCCGAAAGCATTTTCCCCGCATATTCTGATCTTAAATCTGATTATGTGTGCGATTGGTGCCATCATTGGGCTGGAGCTGATTGTGAGAACGGGTGTAACGCCCAATACTTCTATTATTGGAGCACTGTTTGCCATTATACTATCCAGGATACCCATTAAGCTGCTGCAGAAATACCGGAATGTACATAGCCAGAACCTGATCCAGACAGCGATCTCAGGGGCGACATTTTCAGCTGCCAACAGTTTAATACTGCCAATTGGTATTCCTGTTCTTATGGGGCATCCGGAGCTGATGTTCCCAATGCTGATCGGTGTATTTCTGGCAACGATTATTGATGCAACGATACTTTATAAGACCTTTGATACGGAGATGTTCCCTGCCACCGGAGCGTGGCCTCCCGGGGTAGCAGCAGCCGAGGCAATTCTGGCGGTTGTGGAAAAAGGAAGAAAGGCAATGCTGCTGATCGTAGGCGCAGCAGGCGGAATTGTAGGAAAATGGATTGGGATACCTATGGATTTGCTGGGTGTATCCTGGTTTGGTGACTTTTTTGCCATGGGTGCTTTGGGAGCCGGCAGTATTGTAATTGGAATCGTAAAGACAAATGCAATTTCTTTGAACCTGTTTCAGCGTGACTTTGTCATTGCCGGTAATTTGTTCGGAGAGGGATACAGCTTCGACAATGTTGCACTGCTGAAATACATGCCTCATGGAATTATGATCGGTGCCGGAATTGTTGCGCTCATTCAGGTAGGAATGATGCTGTTTAAGAAAAAAGGAAAAGAAGCCAGCAACGCAGGTAAATTTACCACCAGTATGTCTCAGATGAAACAGGCGCTCGGAATGGGATATGTGGCATACCTTGTGGTAGCATTGCTGCTGGCGGTAATCAGTGGACTGGTAACACAGATGTCATTTCCACAATTTGTACTCTGGGTTATTTATGCGGCATTTGCAGCTATTGGATCCGAGCTGATCGTTGGTATTTCAGCAATGCATTCCGGATGGTTCCCCGGTTTTGCAACTGCTCTTATTTTCCTGCTGGTAGGTTTACTTCTGGGATTCCCGCCTGTACCGCTGGCACTTATGGTAGGATATACATCTGCAACAGGACCGGCATTTTCAGATATGGCATATGATCTGAAATGCGGATACATATTAAGAGGAAACGGAGCGGATCCGGAGCTGGAAAAGGCAGGCAGAAAGCAGCAGTACTTAAGTGAAATCCTGGCATTTACCGTAGCATTTGTCATGGTTGCGATTTTAGCACATAAATATTTTGACCAGGGATTATTTGCACCGGTTGCACAGACCTTTGCCACAACGATTGAAGCAGGTACCAGCTCAGAGGTAGCAAAATGTCTGATTATCTGGGCATTCCCGGGTGCATTGATTCAGTTTATCGGAGGTAAGAAACAGATTGGTATTCTGTTCGCAACCGGTTTGCTGGTTGGAAGTACCGTGAATGGAGTTACGATTATTGTAGCTTTGATCATCCGTTACTTTATTGTGAAAGCAAATAAGAATAATGAACAGATTCTTACTATTCTGGGTGCGGGTGCTTTGGCAGGAGCTGCGCTTTACAGTTTCTTTACGGCGACTTTGGCACTGGGGAAGAAGAAATAAAGTTGTTTAGATATAGTAAGTAAAAAGGAAAAGCGTGATCTATGCTTTTCCTTTTTTGTACTTATTTGATTTTAATTAATGGGAACAAAACTCCGGTTTCCAGTTCGCTTTCATCCGAAGCGCTGTGTTCATCTTTGATAAAGCGTTCGATGCTGGGACCGGAGATCTGGTATTCCGGATGTTCTTCAAGCCAGTTTAAGACGGCGGCATACGCCTGATGAAGATTCTCATGGGAGCCATAATGAGTTACGGCTGCACAAAGTGTGGGCGGAAGTGTATGAACGTCCGGATGGGTACTGTTAACCGGTACCTGGGCTTCCACTTCCACATTTTCATGGGAAAATTCTTCATTCAGATAAATTAATTGAAAGGCACCTGCCGGTTTAAGTCCCCTTGCATTCATCTCCTGTTGCAGATTGGCAAATAGAAGGTGAATACTGTCGGCATCTATATTAATTGTACGGCGGATCCCATACACATTTTGTGGGGGGGTATCCATAGTAATGACATGATATTGGTTCTGCTTCATGGTTGTTTCCTCCTTAGGCAGAGACATATCCTGCTCCATTTGGCGGAGTATTGAATTTAAAGAATGAATCTGGTCCTTTATTTTCTGATGCTGCAGCCGGATCTGGATACACAATGCATCTTCCGGCAATTCCAGCAAAACTTTAATTTCAGAGAGGGTGAAGCCGTATGACTTTAACTTCTCTATGGTATGCAGGGTTTTTGCCTGGGAAGCATGATAATAGCGGTATCCGTTATCCGTACCTGTTGCAGCGGGATGCAGCAGTCCGATGCTGTCATAATGGCGCAGCATTCTTGCAGAAATACAGCATAATTTTGAAAATTCTCCAATGGTAAACATATCTGTCTCCTTTTTAAAAGTGTAATATAATCAGAACCGGTTCTGAGATTATCATATACCTTAGCATTGTGGTAATGTCAATAGTAAAAATAAAGTTTTTTGTGGACACTCTTATTTACACAGATCTAACGTAAATTTGTTGTATATTCCCCAATATTCTTGCTATAATGAAACTAACAGCATCAAACTGAAGAGGGACAAAATGGCAGAGCCGGTCAAAGGAAACCCGAAATGTAACTGTTCTCGGGGCGTAAATGAAGATGGGAAGGCATGCAAAAGAAAAGAGGTGCTCCATATGCAGTTCACGGGCCTGCATATCCGCAATTTTAAGTGGATACGGGATATGAAAATCCAGGGTATCGAGAATGCGTTAATCCTGGTGGGGAAGAACAATACCGGAAAAACTACGATACTGGACGCAATTCGTGCGGTTTGCGGATCTTATGTGGTATCGGATGAAGATTTTAATGAAAAAAAGCAGAATATAGAAATAGAGGTATCGGTGAAAATTACAGCGGATGACAGGCAGATGCTTCACAGAAACGGTATTGTCAGCCAGTATAAACGTTATGATATCTGGGAAAAGGATTTTCGTTCAAAGCTGCCTTCCTATGACGGGGAAATAATGACATTTTTATTTACCGTAAACCGGGATGGACAGATCCGGTATGGGGATGGCGTGAAAAAGCATAACCGTTACATACAGGAAGTGATGCCTCAGATTTATTACATCGATGTCCAGAGGGATTTAGAACAAATACAGGAAGATCTTTTAATGTGCCAGGAAGATGCGTTGTTAACCCAGATGCGCTCAGGGTGCTGTCTGTTTGACCAGGCAAAGCAGTGCAACCACTGTTTTCAGTGTATCGGTCTGATCAACCAGAAAAGCCCGGATGAGTTAAATGCATATGAGACTTCTAAACTGTTGGAATATAAGCTTTATCAGCTGAACCTCAGTGAATTTTCAGAAAGGGTGAACCGGATCTTTCACAGAAACGGCGGGTTTATGGAAGAAATCCATTATACGATGGAGTGCGACGTTGACCGGTTATTTAAAGTGAATGCCAGGACTTACAGTAAGGAGAGAGGGACTACAAGCCCAATTGAACACCTGGGGAAAGGTATGAGGAGCATCTACATGCTGTCGCTGCTGGAAGCATATGTAGAGGGGGAGAATCATCTGTCCAGTATTATACTGGTGGAGGATCCGGAGATTTTTCTTCACCCCCAGCTGCAAAAGGCGGCCAGTGAAATCCTTTACCGTTTATCTAAGAAAAACCAGGTGATTTTTACCACTCATTCACCCAATATGCTCTTTAATTTTAACAGCAGGCAGATCAGACAGATCGTACTGGATTCCGAGTATTTTTCAGTTGTAAGGGAGCATACGGACATTGGTAATATTCTGGATGACCTGGGCTATTCCGCCAATGATCTACTGGATGTGAGCTTTGTATTTATTGTGGAGGGAAAGCAGGATAAGAGCAGACTTCCGCTGTTGCTGGAAAAGTATTATTCGGAAGTTTACGATGAGCATGGAAATCTGTCCAGGATTGCCATTATTACCACAAACAGCTGTACCAATATCAAGACCTATGCCAATCTGAAATATATGAACCGAATCTATCTGAGAGATCAGTTTCTGATGATCCGGGATGGGGATGGCATGGATCCGGATAAACTGGCGGGCCAGCTGTGCAGGTATTATGATCAGAGAAATCTGGAGGATGTGGATCAGCTGCCGAAAGTGACTGAGAGAAATGTGCTGATTTTAAAATACTATTCCTTTGAAAATTACTTTTTAAACCCGGAAATTATGGTTCAGCTTGGAATTGTGGAAAGTACGGAATCGTTTTATGAGATTCTTTTTACAAAGTGGAAAGAGTATTTGTATCGGCTTCGGAGCGGCAGGAAACTGGTGGAAGTACTGGGCAGAGACCTGGAGAGTATCCAGGAGATAAAAGACCATATAGAAAGTTTTAAAATTTATATGAGGGGACATAACCTCTATGATATTTTTTACGGAAGATACCGCAGCCAGGAGACAGAGCTGCTTCGTAAATATATAGATCTGGCTCCCCGGGATGATTTTGCAGATATCTTAGATTCCATTGACCGGTTTGTCTATTTCGACAGCAGGAAAAAGGAGCTAATCTAGTATGATCCCCAGCCCCGTCAAAAGATTTATGGCCTCCGGATACGAAAAACGTGCATTTTTTACTTTGTTCGTCTGAACATCAATCATATAATCCCTGGCGTCTCTGAAATCGGAGAATGCCAGGTTATTTTTTGTGAATTTCGTATTTTTCAGCTGACATCCCTGAAAGTTCGCCTTTTCCAGGCGGCAGTCTTCAAAGTAACATTCTTCCATGACATTACCCTGAAAAGAAAATTGATTCAGTTTCAGTTTAACAAAATAATTATATTTTAAAACACAATTTTCGAAAGCGGTAAAGGGCAGCGTAATTCCGTTTTTGGTTTTTAACTCATCCCAGCTGATGCCAACCAGGGAACAGTGGTGGATATCGTTGTTTTTAAAGTCTGTATATTGAAATTCTGTACCTGCGCAGGTACAGCTGCAAAAAGAGCACCGGTCAAAAATGCAGTTTTTGATTTTCAATTCAAAAAAATTGCAGTGGGAGAAGGTACATTCAATAAAATGTGCATCTTCCAACAGTGTTGATTCCAGATTTAATGTATCAAATCGCTTTTCCTCATATGTTTGCATAGAAGCCCTCCTGTGAATCCGAATGGTTTTTACCACAGATATGTTTTTTATATCATGGCATGTATTGGAGGAAAGGTCAAGGAGAAATAAAAGGTGTCATGTTAACTTGACATGACGGGATGGCTATGCTACTATGGTGTAAGGTAAACATTACATAAGTATTTAATCAAAATGATTTAAGTGTATAACAGGGAGAAATCGATGAAAAACAGAATCAAAGAATTAAGGGAAAGAAAAGGATTGACCCAGGCACAGCTGGGGGATATGGTCGGGACCTCCAGACAGGCAATCAATGCGATTGAAACAGAGAAATTTGAGCCGTCTATCTGGCTGGCATATGATATTTCAAGAGTATTTGAATGCAGTATTGAGGATGTTTTTTTATTTGAGGAAAGTCTGAAAAAGTCCAGGGCTGAGAGCAGCAGAAAGGAGCAGGGAAATGGCGGTAAGACAGCTTCGTTTTGAAGGAGACGGGATACTGAGTAAAAAATGTAAAGAGGTTACGGTTGTGGATGATAAAATCCGGGAGCTTTTAGATGATATGCTGGATACACTTCATACGATGCCTAACGGGGCAGCTATTGCAGCATGTCAGGTTGGTATTCTGAAACGGCTGGTAGTGATTGACATGGGAGACGGCGTTATTAAATTAGTGAATCCTAAGATTGTCGGAACCAGCGGCGTACAGGAAAGTATGGAAGGGTGCTTAAGCTTCCCCAATAAGGCAGGCATAACTGTGAGACCTAAAAAAGTGACGGTGCAGGCATTAAATGAATTCGGAGAGGAAATTTTGCTGGAGGGTGAGGACCTTATGGCAAAATGTCTCTGCCATGAGATTGAGCATCTGGATGGCAGAGTATTTTTAGAGCATGTAATCAGCTTTGTGGATATGCCGAAGTAGTACGCCTGCGGGACCAGGCAAAATATCCAAAGCAGATTAAAATAGAAACTAAAGATGCAGCAGGTGCCGCAAAGCCTATGGAATAGAGGGAAGAACCCGCCGTCTGACTCAGAAAATAAGACAGGGGTATTCTTACGGCAAACGTGGCAATCATACTGTGAATCATGGAAATAATGGATTTTCCGCATCCGCTGAAATAGGAGTTCATGCAGAATATAAAGCTTACCAGAATACAGTCTATGGAATATGAGCGCAGGTACTGTGCTGCTGTTTCGATTACCCGGGGGTCATTGGAGAACATGCCGGTCAGTGTTTCCGGCAGGAACTGGGAGTACAGGCAAACGGCGAAACCGAAAATCAGGGAAAAGCCCACACCGCAGTAAAGTGCGCGTAAAGCCCGTTCCGGTTTTTTTGCTCCCATATTCTGTGCGGTCATGGTAGCTACGGCGGAAGCAAATGAGGTGGGTGGCAGCATGGCAAAAACAATCAGTTTTTCCACAACGCCAACTGCTGCCGAGGCGATAATTCCCATGGTATTTATAATTGCAGTAATAATCAGAAACGAAACATTTACAAGTGCATCCTGCAGTGCTAAAGGCAGTCCTACTTTTAAGATATAGAGCAGGGAGTAGCGGTCCGGGCGCAGATGGTATCGGTGAAAGGGAAAAGAAAACCCTTTCTTTTTCATATATATAAATGCAAGTATAAAGCTGATGCCCTGTGCCAGGACTGTGGCAATTGCTGCCCCTTTGGCACCCATATGAAGTGCACCGGCAAGAATAAAGTCTACGACGATGTTTATAACACAGGCGGCTGCGATAAAGTACACCGGAGTTTTGGAATCCCCAAGTCCTCTGAAAATACCGCTTACCGCATTATACCCGATAATAAATGGGATTCCGCATGCGCAGATAAGCAGGTACTGGTGTGTAGCATGGACAGCTTCTGCAGGAGTGTGCATCAGTGTGACAGCCGTGTTTGTAAAAATGATCATGACCGGTGTAATGAGAACAGCCAGCAGCAGGAACAGAACGGCAAGATTCCCAACGGCGGTTGCAGCCCCCTCTTCGTTTTGCTCTCCGATGCGCTTTCCGATCAGGACGGTTCCCCCCATGGAAATACCCAATATAATGCCGGTAATGGTCTGCATAACCTGGCTTCCGATTGCTACAGCCGATACGGCGGAAGAATCTGCGAATTGTCCCACCACAAATAAATCAGCGGCGCCATATAGTGCCTGCAGCAGACTGGCAATGAGAAAGGGTACGGCAAAACGCAGCAGAGTGCTTCCAATATGGCCTTCGGTTAAAGAATGTTCTTTCAAAATATTACCTCCTAGTAGTACATAAAGTTTTTCATTTACAGATAAATATGTCCGAATAAAAAAAGCTGGATAAGCAGCAGGTATCAACCTGCCATCTTATCCAGCATTATTATTCACAATCGAAATGCCCTCCGATGAACCATTAACAATATACTACAGGAAAAAGGAAGTTGTCAAGAGTGGTTAAACCATTTTTTGACATAATCTTTGGTGTGTTCCGGCGCAAAAGTCTCAAAACCTGTCAGATTCCCGTCTTTATCGCGAAGGGCAAATACATCGATAACGCCTTCCGATGTTGAAAAGCAGGGACCATATGTCTGTTCATCATTTTTAGAGGAAACCCGGTCTTCAAAATACCGCACCAGTTTATCGTTATAATAATATCTTCCGGTTTTCTTATCTCTGGTCAGTCCAAATTTAGAATAATCTTTTTGACGTGCAGAGGATATCTTATCAAAAATGGGGTCCGCTATTTTGTCAATTTCAGCAATTTTTGCATTTGCCTTGGTATAATAATCATCCAGAATTTTACTGGAGCTATCCAGAACTTTTGTAAAACTGTCATATTTTTGGTTAGCGGCATCCAGTTCTTTTTGCAGTTCATCGATTTTTGATTCATATCCATCGGTGGAAGAAACATAATCATTACCTTCAATTGCGGTAGATTCCTGATACAGTTTTTCAAGCTTAGCGGTATAAGAGGCAGTAACCTTAGCGTACTGAGTGCTGACCTGATCCCAGTAGGAGTTCATGGTATCCTCGTATTTTTCATTTACTTTTTCATAGCTGTTGGCGCATTGTTCCATATACTGATTGTAGTTGGCATATACTTCATCAGTAAACTTATACCATTGTTCTAAAAATGTGGGATCCAGATAATTTGTCTCGGTTTCGGCTAATTTCTTCAATTTCACTAATGCTTCATTCAGTTGTTTCTCCAGATCGGTATAATTGGATTCAATGTCTTTTCTGGCAGCATCGTATTCCGCCTTAATGCCTGACATTAATTTTTCAATATCTGCTTCACTCATATTCGTAAAATCAATTTTTGCTGCTGCTGAACTGTCAGCTGCAGTATCAGATGTTGTTTCAGATGCATTATTGGTCGAATTTCTTTCAGCAGCGGTAGCTGTCTCGAAATTTTGGTGAGAGGCTTCAGACGCCAGCGCAGTTTCTGTAGGAGCCTCAGCGGCGGAGGTTGTAAATGTTATGGCAATACTGGCGGTTAACACCAGGGCTATAGCAGAGCCTGCCAGGGAAGTTTTCTTAATTTTCATAATTGCTTTAATCCTTTCTTCTACTGCATTTTTGCAGAAGTGGCTGCATAGAGGGTTCAACCGGCTTTTTGATTCTTCCAGGCTGATCAGCGTCCGTGCATAATCAGATTTCAGGCTTTCCCCAAAACTGTGTACTACGGACTCGTCACAGGATAACTCGATATCCCGATTTGCCAGAAGATACATTACCCATACCAGCGGATTGAACCAGTGGATGCAGGCGGCAAATGCAAAAATATATTTGAGTACAGCGTCAAAGTGACGAATGTGAATGTATTCATGAATCAATACGTATCGCAGCTGCCCATCGCCAAGCTTTACCATTTCTTTGGGAAGGAGAATAACCGGCTTTAGAATCCCGTATGTAAAGGGGGTTTTAATCTGGTCGTATTGTTTAATCCGTACTTTCCGGCGGATAAAACCGGTCTGAATCATATAATTCGGAAACTCACTGCCAGCCGGTACAGCAGTGCGGTATTCCAGACGGCAGCGGATGTGGGGAACCATAAAAATCAATGCGCTGATCAGCACTCCGGCAAGCCACAGGATTAACAGGACGGACTGTATACGAATGGGCGGCGGTGTTTCCTGAACAACAACATGCTCCATGGAAATATCTTTCTCTGAAGGAGCAGCGCTTGCGGCATTCACAACGTTGGTACTGCTTCCAGCATTGTCAATGGAATCAGAAGTATTGCTATTGAAATCAACAGTATGATTACCATTGTCCGGTGTAATGACAGCAGTGTTTTCCATAATGGCTTGGTTTTCCATGATGGCGGATTCCGGTGTATAAATTGAGTTGTTGGTTACCGTTTCCCCAAGGATGCGAAAATCGTTTTCAGCGGAGGAAGCAGCGTCCGATGATTCAAAGTCGTTTCCAGCGGAGGAAGCAGCATCCGTTTTTTGACTTCCGAATCCCTGAAAATTTGCTGACCTCTGCTGTATATGATTGGCTAAGGTATAAACACTTAACTGGGATGTAACGGTAAATGGAATTAGAAGTCGTATGACGACAATTCCCCACAGTACTAAAAAAGTCTTTTTCGGCAGCTTATTTACAGCCACAATCCGAATGATCAGGATGGCAATAATTAAAACAGCTGCATATATACTCATCTCCCATATTGTCATAACGGCCCTCCTATTCCAGATCCTGTACAAGCTCTTTAAGGCGTTCGATTTCCGGTTTGGACAAATCTTTTCTTCCGAGAATAGACGCGACCAGACGGTCTGCGGATCCATCGAACATTTTATTAATGAGTTCGTTCGTTTCTGTTTCCTGTGCCGCTTCCTGGGTTACCAGAGGATGACAGACAAAATTGGGATCTTTTCGCTGGATTGCTCCCTTATCGATACATTTTTTAATTACGGTGTAGGTGGTGGTCTTGCTCCATTCCACCTGTTCTTTCAGGATCCTGGCAATTTCTTTGGCAGTGGTATCCCCATCTTTCCAGAGAATCTCCATAACCCTTAGTTCAGAATCAAATAATTTCATTTCCATGTGCATGCACTCCTTTATAGTACGCTGAAAATCAGCGAGGTAAAATGTTCTATTGTAATAGAATTCTATAATGAGATTCTACCGCGATAGAACAAATATGTCAAGGGAGTTTCTGGTATTTTTCGCAGAATTTTTTAGAAATGGTAGAAAGAAGGTTTCATACATAAATGGGTGTTTCTCCAGACTTGACAAAAATTTTCAAAAAAGCTACTATAGCATTATGTAACAAATAGGCAATACATTTCAAAACGAAGATAAAAACACAGTCCGGTTGGTAGTCCGGGCGCAGAATATAGAATTCTGTCAGTAACCTGCCTCCTTTGGTTGTCCGTTCTTTGTTCCGTTTAAATTAAAGGAGGAATTTAATATGTACAAAGTAACAACCAGTCTTACTATTTTTTTTGAGCCGCCATTTTGGGTTGGCATATTTGAACGCATGGGAGAGCAGGGATATGAGGTTTCCAAAGTAACCTTTGGCGTGGAACCAAAGGATTACGAAGTAAACGAGTGGTATCAGGAGAATTGGAACCGGCTGAAATTCAGCCCTCCGGTAAAATCTCAGGTACATCAGGAGCGCAGGGTCAACTTTAAGCGAATCCAAAAGCAGGCAAAAAAAGCGGTGGAAGAAAATGGGGTTGGAACTAAGGCGCAGCAGGCATTGCAGCGTCAGCATGAGCTGTTGAAGCAGGAGCGAAGCGTTAAGAGCAGGGAACAGAGAGAAGAAGAAAAGAGACGCCAGTTTTTAATTCACCAGCAAAAGAAAAAAGAGAAACATAAAGGCAGGTAGATACAGCGGAGTGTAGCGCACCGCCCATGAAACGTAAATTTAAACACGCGCTTAGGGGAAGCTTTTTATAAGGCTTC
>NZ_JAWYAJ010000371.1:0-3601 GCF_034124845.1 Robinsoniella sp. | reverse complement strand
TTCCCCTAAGTTTTCATGCAGAGTTAGAAGCATTTACCAGATCAGAAGCTCGCTGAAAAAACGAAAGCCAATAGGGAAAGAAGGGATTGAAATGGCGGAGCAATTAATCGATGTGATTGGTGTATCTAAGTACTTTGGAAAAGACCGGATTTTAGAAGATATTAACTTTTCCGTGGAAAAAGGAAAGACAATTGCTTTAGTAGGGCATAACGGGTGCGGGAAAAGCACACTGCTTCGGATGATTGCACTTTTGACAACGGTGTCAGGCGGAGAAATTATCCATCATAAAAAATGGAGAATCACCTATATTCCGGAGCGGTTTCCAAAACAAGATTTTACGGCAAGGGAATATGTGGTGAGTATGGGGATGCTGGAAGGGCTGTCGAAGGAAGAAGCAAAAGAACGGGGCAGTGATTTGCTGAAAACATTTTTTATGGAGTCCATGGCGGATAAGCCAATGAAATACCTGTCTAAAGGGACGCTTCAGAAGACGGCAGTGATTCAGGCGCTTCTTACCAAGGCAGATATCCTTCTGATGGATGAACCGCTGTCGGGGCAGGATGTGGAATCCCAGAACATTTTTATGGCTATGATACAGGAATATGTAAAAGACGGCGGAGCTGTGGTCATGTCCTGCCATGAAAAGAAATTAATTAACCGGCTTGCAGATATCGTTTATGAAATAAAAGACGGGCACTTAAAACAGGCG
The DNA here is from genome assembly GCF_034124845.1 of Robinsoniella sp. NCBI lineage: Bacteria > Bacillati > Bacillota > Clostridia > Lachnospirales > Lachnospiraceae > Robinsoniella > Robinsoniella sp. The sequence goes on along the minus strand of NZ_JAWYAJ010000371.1, from coordinate 2,892 downwards.
GTATTAGAAGATACCTTTTTACAGGAATACAATATTCTGATATTTGAACCGGAGTCCGGTGCCGAAGTACTGCCAAAAGAAGTGGAAGAGGCTGCAGATATGGTGGAAATAAACAGTTTTCATATTAAGATCCGTTCGTCATCGGAAAACAGTAATCCGATTATCAAAATGATGCTTCATGCAGGATATCAATTGAGGGAGATGCAGAATGTACAAAAATAGAGTGTTATTTCAATACATATTTGAAACTTATAAAAAATCAAACAAATACATTCTGCCGTTTCTTGTAATGGCAATGTACATGGGCTTTGCTTATACCTTTGCACCTTTAGGCGTGCTGGAAGGATACACCATGTCTATGGTATTTGTGATATGGATCATGACCTGGATCGGATGGACCTTTAACGAATTGAAGAGCCCTGTCCAGGAACAGATCCTCATATTGAAGGTACAAAGTGAAACCAGGTATTATCTGGTCAATCTGGGCTGTCTTGCCGGCATTGGCATATTGGTCAGTCTTTTTGCCGTACTCTTTCCGGTCTTTCAAAACGCTGTGAATCATTTTGGTATATTTAACAGAATGATAACGGTAACAGATATTTTAAATGCATTGGTGTTACATATCCTGGCAGCGTATACCGGAGGCATTACAGGTGCTTTTCTGCATTCCAGAATCATGCATAACCGAAAGGCGGCAGCCCTGATTACATTTTTATATATGTTAATGGGGATTGTGAAAATGGGGCTTATGGAGGAGTATCCGGCTGCCAGGTACTTTATGTGGTTATTTCCGCCTGTTGCGGAATTTGTGAAAAGGTTTGTGAATGAAGACTATTACGCGGGCGGGATGGTGCTGCAGACACTGGCTGTTTTTTGTATTTATTGTTTGATCCTGACTGTTGTGCATATAAAGCTCCTGGTGAAGAATAAATTTTAACAGGAACAAAGAATAGAAAAAGTGTTGCAAATTTACAGAAATTGGAATAGAACTCTGCCGTAAGAGCATACTAGAGACATAACCCGGATCGGGATATTCTGGTTATGGAATGATTGATAAGATAGGAGTAGTGATTATGGCAGTGGATTTTAAAACAAGTGAAACGAAAGAGAATCTTATGCGTGCATTTGCTGGGGAGAGTCAGGCGCGTAACCGGTATACATTTGCCGCATCGGAAGCGAAAAAGCAGAACCTGCAGGTCATAGAAGCGATTTTTACTTTTACGGCGAATCAGGAAAAAGAACATGCGGAGATCTTTTATGGTCATTTAAAGGAACTGGCTGGTGAAACCATTGAAATTGACGGGGGCTATCCGGTTGATTTGTATGATGATGTAGTACAGCTGTTATATGCAGCGCAGCATAATGAATACGAAGAGCATGATCCCATCTATAAAGCATTTGCGGAAAAAGCAAGAGAAGAAGGATTCCTGAAGGTAGCAGCCTCCTTTGACGGTATTGCAGGAATTGAAAAAATACATGGAGACCGATTTGGGAAATTTGCGAAGCTGCTGGAAGAAAACAAGCTTTTTGTTTCCGATGTTAAAACCGGATGGATGTGCCTGAACTGCGGGTATGTATATGAAGGAGAAAGTGTTCCTCCCATGTGTCCGGTATGCAAACATGACAAAGGTTATTTTATCAGATTGTCACTGGCACCATATACAGAAGTTTAAAAAAACGGACCGCTGCGCAGAAGTGCAGCGGTCTTTACTTTATTTTGATGTTTATTTGGAAACATGGCGGGGACGATTCTTTCGGTACAGCTCTGCTTTGGCATCAAACAGAGCATCCGGCTTGAACTTCTCCCACAATTCCTTCAGATTATTCAGATTTACCTTTCTGGAATACGCCTTTAGAAAACCAAGCCCGTAGTTATATACTTTCCAAGCCAGGCTGACCGGAAGAATTTTTGTCACAACTTTGGGTTCTGTGTACACTTCATCCCGGCAGCCGCAGTCAGCGATTTTCTTCAGCCGCACAGCGTTAATAAAATCGTTATTTCCCCGGATAGGATAATCAATATTGGTATATGCGGTGCCGATATATTTTACTTTATGGGCATCGGAGCCTGCAACTGCAGGTTTGTGGTAGCGTTTAGCCATATCCCTTGCCAGGACATTTCCCTGATGAGGGTTGCAGGTATTGTCGGTTTCAATAAAATCAAAATTGTAGATAAGCTCCGGGTGTCTTTTCAGTTTTTTGGAATGCATAGCACTTAAAAACTTTGCACCGTAGGGATGTGCAGGTCCCAGGATACCGCCGAATCCGTGTACGACTTTCAGAAGAAGGGAAAGGGGCATGCCCCGGATCTCAAGAATGGGCAACTTAACTTTTTCCGGCATGACAACCAGAAAATGTCCGGCATCCAGGGTATCGTATTCCACACCTTTTAATACGACAAAGTCATCATATTTATGGGTGGACTCATGGAGCTTTTTGTAGGCGCGGTAGCCATTGTAGGAGTTGTGGTCGGTGATTAACATGCCGTCAAACCCATGCCTCTGCAACAATTGGATATAGTTTTCTATGCTGACTTTGCCATCCAGAGATCCATTGCTGGTGTGACAGTGCAGATCAAATTTCATAGTCTTACGTCCTTTCTGTACATTTTCCTACGGTACCGGCAAATATATCTCAAAACGGGGCGTACAGATGGTGGTAATGAATGTTCAGACACGCTCCGGGAACCGGGAAAATGCTTCTGTAGTACTTAAGGTTATTATGTGCAGTTTACATAAGAATCTGTTCATTATTTTATCTAATAATAGTGTATCACTTTTGTGAAAAAGTGCAATTATACAATTGATCAGGTTGATACTTTTTTTATATGATGTTAAGATAAATTATATATGTCTTTTTGACTATCTTTTTATATCTTCTTAAATGTCCGCA
>NZ_JAWYAJ010000370.1:0-6773 GCF_034124845.1 Robinsoniella sp. | reverse complement strand
ATTCCAGACGCAGTGTAATTTCTTCATTCCTCAGATACTGCGCCTTTATTGGATATAAATCCATATCTTTTCCTCCTGGTCTGATGCTGTATTCAGCTCATCTTTTTAATTTCCTTCAACACGCGCTAGCCCTTCAAAGCCCCATCGGTTAACCCCTGCATCAGATTCTTCTGGAAAATCAAAAATACAATGACTACCGGAATAATCGCTATGACTGCAGTTGCCGCCAGCAGATTCCATTTTGCCCCGGCGAACTGCTGGAAATAAACAGACAGTGCCTGGGGAACATTATGCTTTGTACTATCCTGGAGAAAGAAAACAGACTGGGCATAATTATTCCAGATCCCAAATCCATTTAAAATAATGACGGCGGATATAGATGGCTTCAGCAGCGGAAATATAATTTTCCAGAACACCTGGAAATGGCTGCAACCATCTATTATTGCGGCCTCCTCAATTTCTCCCGGCAGGGCTTTGATAAAGCCGGTAAATACAAATACTGCCTGGGGAGTCGCCAGAGTTGCACAGACACATGCCATTCCCCAAAGAGTATTTACTGCCTTTATGGAAATCATCAGGCTGTACAGCGGTACCGTGTTAATAATCCCCGGAACCATCATGCAGCAAAGCAGTATGGCAAAGATCGCTTTGTTTAATTTATTTGAAAACCGGGCGATTGCATAGCCCGCCATGGTTGCAAGTATAACAATCAATAAGATCGCAAGCACCGTGATAATTCCTGAGTTAATCATAGCCCTTCCAATATGGGACTGTTTCCAGCCTTCTATGAAATTAAAGAAGTAAAAGTCAGGCAGAAACATATTACCGTCATAAAAATTGCGCTGTGGCGTATTCAGCGAAAGGATCAGCAGTATGGCAAAAGGTGTCAGGCACAGCGCACTGATCAGGACAATTGCCAGATACCGGGCATACGAAATTAATTTATTCACAGTTGTTTCCCCCTATTCTTTTTCTTTCATGAGGCGCAGTGATACCGCAACCGGTATCAGGACAATTACAAACATAATCATTGCAACAGCGGTAGAATAACCGGTCTTGCTTCCATAACACATCCTCATAATATAGATACTCAGTGTCTCCGTCTGATACCCCGGTCCCCCTCCCGTCAGCGACATTACAATGTCAAAGACGGACAGGGAACCGATAATATTAGTAATTACGTTTATTCTTACCGATGGTCCAAGCAGCGGCAAAGTAACATATCGAAAACATTTGATTTTACCGGCTCCATCAATTTCGGCTGCCTCATATAATTCCTTTGGAATCCCCTGCAGCCCAGCCAGATAAATAACCATTGTCATGCCTGCATACTGCCAGACATTTACCAGGATAAGAACCAGCATCGTCGTTCCATATCCTCCCATCCAGTTGCCAAACCAATCCGGATGTCCTGCCTGATCAGCCAGGTGGAAGAGAAAACCCCGTCCGGGCTGCAGCAGAAGATACCATATATAACCCATGATTAAAGGGCTGATAATTGCCGGCATATAGATGCACATTCTGGCTGCAGATTTACCCTTAAAGGATGAATTTAATAAAAGCGCATAGAGCAGACCTATGATATTCAGCAGCGGCGCACTTCCCAGTGCAAATAAAACTGTGGTCCTGATATCGGATAAAGCCCTTTTATCTTTAAAAAAATCTATGAAATTCTGAAATCCAATAAAATTAGCTTTTCCAATACCATCCCAATCGGTAAAGCTCATGCCGATTCCTTTGATCAGGGGATAGATAAAAAATACAAAAAATAAAGTGAATGCCGGAATTGCCATAAATTGATGTAATCCCATTTTGTACCGCTTCATTCTGACTCAGCCTCCTTCCCAGTGTATTCCGGTGTATTTCAGAGCATGTTATGTGTCAGCACATTCGTTTAGCCCGTTGCCTGTGGATATGCACGAAATTACTCTGCTTTTTTGTCAAAACCATCGTTCCATGCCTGGGCATAAGCTTTGGCAAATTCATCCGGCGTATACTGGCCTGCGAATAGATTTTGCAGCAGTCTTCCTGCATCATCACCGGAAAATCCTGCGGGTTTTTCATTTGTATAGCCGATATTTACCGCATTCTTTAATGCAGCTGCCACCTCATCTGTAATTGTTTTTGGTGACCATTCGGCTGTTACATCCTGAAATGCACTGGGTGCTTTTGCCGCTTCACAATATTTCTTCTGGTTTTCAGGCTGAAAGAGGAAATTTAAAAATTCAATACATTCCTCTTTATGTTCCGTTGTTGCAGAGATGGAATAACCAGAATCCTCGGCACTTAAGACAACCGGACTTGAATCAGGCATATAAGCCGGGTAAGGTGCAAATCCGATCTGATTCTCCATATCAGGATTCGCATCCAGTATACTGGAGATCGCCCACATACCATTGCTGAACATAGCCGTCTTTCCACTTACAAAGTCCTGTACACAGTTATCATTGGTAGCTGTCAGAACATCTTTGTTGATCAGTTCTCTGTCCTGCAACTCTTTCATTTTATCCCCGAAAACAGCCATTGGACCATCACTGTCCGCAAACCGCAGTTTACTCTGGTCATTATCAAGCATCGCTTTCTTTGCATCCAATGTTCCCAGCGTAGATTTGATATAGCCGTGTGGGATAAATTCAATTAAATGTCCCAGATGCCAGGCTTCGCTTCCAAATATAAACCATGGCACAACATCCGGTTTCTTTGCTTTGATATCCTCTAAAACTTTTTCGAAATCATCCCACTTAGATGGAAATTCCTGAATACCCAAATCGTTAAAAATGTTCTTATTGTAAAAGAAACCCGCCATAGTCATATTGGTACAAACGCGGAAAGCCTTTCCCTGACCGACATCGGTACATGCTTCTTTCATTTCCGGAGTCATTCTGTCCCACCATTCCTTCTGATCAGAAAGGTCCATATATTTGCCTTCGTCCACAAACCCCTGTTCATAAGTTGTCATGATATCGGGAACCTCATTGGATGCAAACTTAATTTTGATAATATTACTTGCGTCTTTCTGGTATTCCTGTTCCACGGTAATTCTATCCTGTGATTTATTGAAATCACCAATGATTTCATTCATCACATCAATTGTTTCGATCTTGCCGGTAAAGAGTTTGATGTTGACCTTTTCCGCATTTTTGGTTGTGGCGGATTCCGGTGCCTCACCGGTATTTCCGGTTTTCCCAACATTCCCGGTATTCCCACAGCCTGCGAGACTGCCGCATAACATAACAGATACAAGAGCCAATGCTGCCATTTTGTTCTTTTTCATTTTACGTTCCTCCTTCATATATCAGGTGATTCCTCACTGCTTCGGTGGGGTATCTGACTTGTTGAACTTATCTTAACATCCCTTTTTCCCGGGGGAAATACCATATATTTTAGATCATGGTTTCAGTTTTTTATATTTGCTATCCTCTGCTTGCCATTTTATCCGGACTGTATAATAATATAATACAAGAACGGTAAAGGAAAGAGGGTATTAATAATGAAACATTTCAGTCATCCCACGTTTCGGACAAAGCTCATATTTATGATCTGCTTATTCACTGTTTTTATTGTACTGGTTGTTTCTTTCCTGAATTACCAATGGTATTCCAGGCAGCTGACTCAGCAGACAATCAATCAGACGCAGCAGATCATTGAACAGGCAGGCTCCAATATCAATACTTATCTGGAAGAATTAAACCGGCTTACTTTAGCCCCCTACTATAATGATACCATCCTTGACAATCTGGAAAATGCCTCCGGTACGCCCCAGGAACAGTTGAATTCTAAAAGGAAGATCGAGAACTTTCTGGCATCGGTAATGACGCTGCCAAGGGATGAAATACTCCGGGTCTATATGATGAATGCGGATCAAATTTATGCATACACCAGAACCCCTTATGAAATGTCAGATTATGATACCTACCCGGAGAGCTCCTGGTACAAGGAAGCAATGTCCTCTACCAAACCGATTTATATACCGCCCCATTTAGAAAAGGCATTTGGCAACAAGAAGACTCCTGTCTTCTCCATCGTCAGACAGATCCGAAGCAAACAGGACAATGATAAAATCCTGGGCATTATGAAGGTTGATGCTGACTACACCGGAATCAAAAAAATATGTGACCGTGTGGAATTAAAAAATGATGGTGCCCTATTTATTTTGAACGATGATAACCAAATCGTCTATCAGACTTCTGAGCTTTCGGAACCCTCACTGATAGAACATATTGACACGGACTCCAACCAGAGTGAACGTTTCCTGGAGGATGGAAATGGAAATAAGTACCTGGTCAACAGCTATTCCGTCTTCTCTTCCGGTTTGAAAATAATTGCCTTAAATTCTTATCGGGAATTAATGCAGCCCACCAAGGATAATCTGGAGAAAACAATTCTCCTGGCTTTTACCTGTATTTTACTTACCATTGCATTTTTCTCACTGTTTATCAAAAGATTTCTAACTCCGCTATTTGAAATCATCGGTCTTATGAAAGAGGTGGAAAATGGAAATCTGGATATACAGGTAACGGTCAAGAACCAGGATGAAATAGGTTATCTCGCCGCCTCTTTTAACAGGATGGTTCAGAATCTTCAGCAGTTCCTGACCCGGAATACACAGCTCGTCAAGGAAGTGTACGAGGCTCAATATCTATACAAAGAGTCACAGTACAATGCATTATGCAGCCAGATCAAGCCGCATTTTATGTACAATACGCTAAATACCATCAGCCTCCTTATAAAATGCAGCGAGAATGCCAAAGCCGTCCATGCAATCGAATCCTTTTCCTATTATCTGGGCGGGATTATGAATATTGATAAGGAAATATCCATGGAAAAAGAGATACAGATCTGTCAATCCTATTTATCCATCATGCAGCTGCGGTATGAGGACAAGCTGACCTACCGTATAGATATCGAAGAAGAACTGTTTGCCTGCCAGATTCCATCACTCTCCATACAGCCGCTGATCGAAAATGCGGTAAAATACGGTTGTGAACCCAAAAGAGGTGAGACTTTTATCCTGGTAACTTCCAAACGGACTGACCATGGATATCAGATTCGGATCTCTGACAATGGATTGGGCATGGAGCCGGAAACTCTGGAGAATGTAAAAAAGCATATTCAGGACATCAGAGAGAGTTTTAAAATTCAATCTCCCCATCATCAGCAACAGGAAGACACCTCAGAACTTCTGGGGAACATTGGTCTCATAAATATATGTAAAAGACTGTTCCTGAAATTTGGAGAGCATGCAGATTTAGATCTTGTCTCTGCTTACGGGCAGGGAACCACCATTACCCTGTATCTGCCTAGTGCCGGGCGGCACTAGTACAGCACTGCACAAATAACCAAGCAACGCTGTACTAGTCGAAATGAAGGAGGAATATAATGTACCACATATTAGTAGTCGATGATGAAATGCTTATGCGGAAATACCTGGCTAACAGCATTCCTGCATTTACAGATAAATTCCAGGTCAGCGGAATTGCAAAAGACGGACTGGAGGCTATGGAGCTGCTAAAGAAGCAGCACTATGATTTAGTCATTACAGATATCCAGATGCCGGAAGTAGACGGGCTCAGCCTTGCTAAATATCTCCATGAAAATTTCCCGGATATGGCTGTCATCATTATCTCCGGCTTTAATGATTTCGAATATGCCAGAAAAGCAATCAAATATCAGGTCACCGATTATTTATTAAAACCACTGGTAGACCAGACACTTACAGATCTTCTGGAAACTATAGCAGAACGTCTGAAGGCGCAGAGCGGCTCACAATTTCTGCTTCAGGAGAACCTTTCATCCGATGCAGAAACTAAGAAACAGCTTTTACTATCCATCATAGAAGAAAATACAAAACTGACCTATGAACTTTTTCGAAAGCTGGAGAATTCTGACCTGACATTAATGTCTGCATATGGCTGTATTCTGGAATTTACCCTCGATGAACTGGATTTAATTCTGAAAAATAACACTGCATTTGATGTAACAACCGATCATTTGAAGCTGAATCAGATCGTTCAGGATATCTGCGAGGGATATGGATATCTCACTCTATATAATGCAAACGGCTCCACCTTCGTTCTGGTCAGTGAAGACAGCATTTCACAGCTTTCCGATCACATGACCAGGCTGTGTCAGCAGATACGCCAAGGGGCTTCGGAACAGGATCTGCCAAAGCTGACCGCCATATGTGGAAAAACAGTAACCGATATCATGGATCTGACTTTTTCCATGCAAAGTATCCAGGAGATGCTTCCAGTTACACTGATTGCAAAAAGCTATCCGGTTACCCCCGGACTTGCAGATGCCCATGCTGACTTTATTGGGAAAATACATAAACTCAGCGACAATATTTTCACCGATTATCTGGTACAGTCTTCGGATAAACTATATATCGATATTAAAAATTTCTGCCTCCTTTTTCAGGAGAAAAGAAGTTTTACCACCATACTGCGCTATGCTTCCTATTTGATTCAATACATCAGTGAACGATCTAATATTAACCCATCCTGCCTCCGTAAAGCATATGCGGAACTGACCAGGCAGGTGAATACTTACCTCCCAGCCGGATTACCCGATGAATCTGCTGCCACCCAGATTATTACCGGTGCAGTCACCACCCTGATCCCGCTGGAGCCCAAACCCCTGCTGCCTGAATCCGTACAGATTGTTACAGCCGCAAAAGAATTTATCCTCTCCCACTATCAGGAAAATATCTCTTTATCTGATGTAGCAGATCACTGCGGAGTGAGCAACAGTTATTTAAGCGACCTGTTCCA
>NZ_JAWYAJ010000369.1:0-1941 GCF_034124845.1 Robinsoniella sp. | reverse complement strand
AAATCTATATAAATGTGATAAACTGAAGTACATAAATGCAAATATTGCAGTACTGGATTGTGGTGACGGAAAAAGTAAAGCGGATACAGACAGTTTAAAAGAAATTCTGTGTAATAAATTGAAAAACTGTATAAAAGAAAAGAGAACAGTACTGCTTCCGGTACCAAAGTATGGAAGAGGACTGGAGCTGGTGTGTATGCTTGAAGCGATAGAAGAATCCATACATATATATGTTGACAGCATGATATACCAGCAGATTAAAGTGAGCGATGAACAATGGCACACCCATCAAATCCAGAGACAGATACGGCATCTGAGCCACTGGTTTAGAGAACCCGCGATAATAGTAGTCTCTGATGCGCAGTTAAGCAGTGTCCGGAATCAAAGATTTGCAGATAAATTCATCGAACTTGGAGGTCATATCGTCTTTACCGGCCATATTTATAAAAATACGTATGCTGATTTTCTGTTCAACAACGGGAATGCGCAGCTATTTCAGTATCCTGTACATATGAATTATCATCAGGCAAGAACGGTTTGTTCGGATAACCAATTTGAAAAGGTGGTACTATTTCATTCCGCAAATATAATATCTGATAAAAGTCAATTGACAGAATGTGTATCTGTAAAAGATACATTGGAAATCTAGAGGAGAATAAAAATGAAAAGATTATTTACAGCAGTTTTAGCTTCCGTTAGTGTATTTTCTTTATTATATACAGTTCCAGTTAAGGCAGAAGCCAATATGGTACCGGACTATGAAATGAAGTTTCTTATTGATTCGGATAAAGTTCTTAACAGTGACGAGCAGTTAAAGAGTGAATATCGTGATTTTTTCAACACAGGTAAAACATATGAAACGGTTGGGGTTCTGTACATTGAAACACCTGAATATGATTTTTCTGATCAGGGGTGGAATAACAGAATTCGAATAAAAGAAGACAGTGACAATTTTGAACTGACATATAAGAAGAGATATTCTATTGAAAACGGAGATATTGATTCAGCTCTTTCATTGGCTAACAGTGAGGGATTTGATATTTCTGACACAAATTATGAGGCACAGGTAGACTGGGGATATGCGAAAATGACCCTTAGTCTAAGCAATAAGAAAAAAGAGCCAAATAAAGGGTATGATGAGTTAGAATTACCAAAAAAAGATGATGCAATAGAAATCTTAAAAGATAGAATGCCGGGAAAATTAGAAAACTGGCAGGGGAAAAACTGGGGAAAAGATACCCTGGAAAACGGCAAAAAATGCGGTCCTGTTTACTACAGTAAATATGCCGGTAATATATCCGGAATTGATATCGATATTGAAATATGGCCAGTATATAGTAAAACAGAAGATTCAACAGAGTATATTACGGAGGTATCGTTTAAGGAAGATACATATCGTGAAGCACTGGAAAACCGACAAATAGTGATGGATGCTTTAGAATCTAATACGATTATGCTGCATGAAGATTCACTAAAGACACAGAAGATTCTTGACGCATATCTGAAATCGTAATTGAGATGAATGTGGAATTTTCCACGGCTTATGGAATGGATAGATCGCAGCCCAAGATTAGCAATTCGATGGAAATACCCCAGTTCAGTAAAAAGGTGTATGGCATATATAGCCGTATACCTTTTTTAGAAGAAAAATAATGTGATATTTAGATATTATCCAACAGAGTATTACCATATTTTTGAAAATATTCAAATATTTTCTTGACAATTGCATAGATATGGCTTATATTAATAACAGGAACTATTATTAATTTTAGACGATTGGAGAAGTGCCATGAAAAGAGTCTTTGGCAATCTTGAAATAGCTTTTGATATCATGTATTTAGTCTCAGCCTTTATAATAGGAATAGTGCTTCTTATGACATCTTCTTCTGACTTGCATACGCTGGCTGGAATTATGACTATCATATTGGTGGTTGGAGATTC
>NZ_JAWYAJ010000368.1:0-20010 GCF_034124845.1 Robinsoniella sp. | reverse complement strand
GAACCATCTTGACCTGCTGGAGGATTCTGAGATGTAATCCTTTTTCTAAGGGTGGATATGATCCGGTTCCTTAGAGTGTGTGACTAATTTAGGAGGAAAAAGTCTTGTCGAAAATGTTGTTAACAAAAAGTACAACCTTCATTATTGGACCTGTTGCCGTTGCTTTAGGTTTTATCATGAATGCGATTTACCTGTTCTTGAATAATCTGTTCAATATTCAAAACATTGGTCTTTGTATTATTTTATTTACGATTGTTATTTATATGCTGTTGATGCCGCTTACGATCAAACAGCAAAAGTTTTCTAAACTTTCAGCACAGATGAACCCTGAACTTCAGGCGATTCAGAAAAAGTATAAAGGTAAACAGGATCAGGCTTCTATGATGAAGATGAACGAAGAAACAAAAACTGTTTACTCAAAATATGGAGTATCTCCTATGGGAAGCTGTTTGCAGCTCCTGATCCAGATGCCGATCTTATTCGCATTGTATAAGGTAATCTGGAATATCCCGGCTTATGTAGGCGGAATTAAAGATGCATTTATGCCTTTAGTGGAGAAGTTACTGAATAATTCTGCAGCGCAGACATTTTTAACTGATATAGCAACTAAGAATCAGATTAACTTTGAAAGTGCCGGATATAAGGCAGAAACAATCGTAGATACCTTATATAAATTTAAACCGGATGACTGGGGAAATTTAGCCAGTAAATTTCCTGATATAAAAGAACTTATAATTGGAACACAGGATAAGGTAGATCATTTTAATAATTTCCTTGGCATAAATATTGCAGATGCACCGATGAGTATGCTTCAGACAGGACTTAAAACAGGAGCTGTCCTTGTTATTATAGGAGCAATTGCAATCCCTGTTCTGGCTGGTTTAACTCAGTGGTTTAACACCAAACTGATGCCGCAGCCGGATGCAAACGGACAGGGCGGTACCATGGCAAGTTCCATGAAGACCATGAATATGATCATGCCGATCATGTCTGCAGTATTCTGTCTGACACTGCCGGCTGGTATGGGACTCTACTGGATCGCCGGTGCTGTAATCAGAAGTGTTCAGCAGATTATCGTTAACAAACACATGGACAGCGTAGATGTGGAAGCGCTGATTTCCAAAAACCTGGAGAAGCAAAATAAGAAACGTGAAAAGATGGGCCTGCCTCCTCAGAAGATATCCAATCAGGCAAAATTAAATGTGAAGAACATTAATGAACCTGTTTCACATCCTTCCACACGTGCAAAGGCTAATGTGAAAAAAGAAATGTCGGAAGAAGATATCAAGAAATCTACCGAATATTATAATCAAACCGCAAATGCAAAACCTGGAAGTATTGCTTCCAAAGCAAGAATGGTTCAGCAATACAATGAGAAGAATAAGAAATAGGAGGGTTTTCTTATGGATTACATTAAAGTGTCTGCAAAAACAGTTTCGGATGCTATCATTGAAGCATCAATTCAATTGGAAACATCCAGTGACAATATTGAATATGAAGTACTTGAGAATGGAAGCTCGGGATTTTTGGGGTTTGGTAGCAAACCGGCTGTCATTCGTGCAAGAAAGAAAGAATCTGTAGAAGATATTTTAGATACTCCTTTATATGCAGCGCAGGAAACCGTTGTGAAAAAGGAAGAAAAGCCTGTAAAGAAAGAACCCGTTCGAAAAGATAGTGTAAAACAAGAAAGCGTTAGAAAAGAAACCTTTAAAAAAGACAGTTTTAAGAAAGAATCTGCTTATAAAGAGATAAAAGAAGCTGTAGAAGAAGTAAGAGAAGTAAAAGAAACGGTTAAGGTATCCAAAGCACCCATCAATAAAGAAGAGGCACAGAAGTCTGCATATGAGTTTTTAGAGGGTGTGTTTAAGGCAATGGAAATGAACGTGGAAATTAAAGCTGAATTTTCAGATGATACCCTGAGCGTGGATTTAAATGGAGATGATATGGGAGTCCTGATTGGTAAAAGAGGACAAACCCTGGATTCCCTGCAGTATCTTACAAGTCTTGTGGTTAACAAAGGGAAAGCTTCTTATACCCGTGTGAAGCTGGATACGGAGAATTACAGAAACAGAAGAAAAGAGACATTGGAGAACCTGGCACGAAACATTGCATTTAAGGTTAAGAAGACAAAACGACCGGTATTTTTAGAGCCAATGAATCCTTATGAGAGAAGAATTATTCACTCAGCACTTCAGAATGATCCATATGTTACTACACACAGTGAAGGGGAAGAGCCTTATCGTAAAGTAGTTGTTACATTAAAAAAATAAAAAATTTATTATAAGGGGGTGTCGTGCAATTCCTCAGTGTATCCAAATATGGATAGGGTTAATCAGCTGGGAAATTGCAAGGCACTCTTTTATGTATTGTGAGATGGAGCCGCAGTAAATGCGGCAAAAGGAGGAGAGTGTGAAAGAAAGACACTTGCACACCATTTATGAAAGCCGCAGTAAATGCGGCAAAAGGAGGTAGGGAACATGAAAGCAGATACCATTGCGGCCATTTCAACGGCAATGTCGGCTTCCGGGATTGGAATTGTCAGAATGAGCGGCAGCGAGGTTTTTGAAATTATAGATCGTATTTATCAGTCTAAAGGTAAGAAAAAAAAGCTGTCCCAGGTGGCGACCCATACCATTCATTACGGATACATTATGGATGGAAGTGAAATGGTGGATGAAGTCCTGGTAATGGTGATGAGAGGACCGCGCAGTTTTACTGCAGAGGACACAATCGAGATCAACTGCCACGGCGGTGTCTACGCCATGAAACGGATCCTGGAGACGGTTATTAAAAATGGGGCAAGACCGGCGGACCCCGGAGAATTTACAAAGCGGGCATTTTTAAACGGAAGAATGGATTTGTCCCAGGCAGAGGCGGTAATTGATGTTATTAATGCAAAAAACGAATATGCTCTGAAGAGTTCGGTCAGCCAGTTAAGAGGTTCCGTCATGGAGGCGATTAAGGAAATCCGGGAACAGATTATTTACCATATTGCTTTTATTGAATCCGCTTTAGATGATCCTGAGCATATCAGCCTGGATGGGTATGGGGATGAACTTCAGAAGGTAAATGATCAGCTAATTGGTAAATTAGAGAAGTTGATTGCTTCCTCAGAAGATGGTAAGATGATGAAGGAAGGAATCCGGACCGTAATTGTAGGCAAGCCAAATGCAGGAAAGTCATCCCTGTTAAATATTCTGGTAGGAGAGGACAGGGCGATTGTAACGGATATCGCAGGAACAACCAGAGATACCTTAGAAGAGACCATACAAATTCACGGGATCAGTCTTAACATTGTGGATACAGCGGGAATACGCAGTACAGAAGATGTGGTAGAGAAGATCGGGGTGTCCAGGGCAAAAGAATATGCTAAGGACGCAGATTTGATTATTTATGTGGTGGATTCTTCTACAGAACTGGACGAAAATGACAGTGAGATTATAGAATTGTTAAGAAATAAAAAAGCGATCATTCTTCTAAATAAGACTGATCTTCCAATGGTGACTTCAGAAGAAATGTTAAAAGAAAGACTTGATAAGCCTGTGATTCCCATTTCAGCAAAAGAAAACAAGGGGATTGATTATCTGGAAACGACCTTAAAGGAAATGTTTTTCCATGGGGAAATTTCCTTTAATGATGAAGTATATATTACGAATATACGCCATAAGACGGCACTTGCAGATGCCCTTGCAGCCTTAAAGCAGGTAAGGGAAAGTGTTGAAATGGGAATGCCGGAAGATTTTTATTCCATTGATTTGATGAGTGCATACGAAGAACTGGGTGGAATTATCGGAGAATCCGTAGGGGAGGATCTGGTTAATGAAATATTCAGTAAGTTTTGTATGGGAAAATAGAAAGGATAGAACATGAATACCATAGAAGAAAATGTGGATGTGGTTGTAGTTGGAGCCGGACATGCCGGATGTGAAGCTGCACTTGCCAGTGCAAGATTGGGCCTTGAGACAATTGTATTTACAGTAAGTGTAGACAGCATTGCCCTGATGCCCTGTAATCCTAATATCGGAGGCAGTTCCAAAGGGCATCTGGTACGGGAAATAGACGCTCTCGGCGGGGAAATGGGCAGAAATATAGATAAGACCTTTATACAGTATAAGATGTTAAATAAATCAAAGGGACCGGCGGTACATTCTCTAAGAGCCCAGGCGGACAAAGCAGATTACAGCCGTGAAATGAGAAAGATACTTGAGAATACGGATCATCTGACCATTAAGCAGGCGGAAGTGACGGAAATTATAGTGGAAGATGGCAAAATCAGCGGGGTGAAAACCTTTTCAGGAGCAGTGTACCGCTGTAAAGCATGTGTTTTATGTACCGGAACATATCTGAAATCCCGTTGTATTTATGGTGATATCAGTAATTATACAGGACCAAACGGACTTCAGGCAGCAAACTATCTGACGGATTCCCTGAAGGAAAACGGAATAGAAATGTTTCGCTTTAAAACAGGAACACCGGCCAGAATAGACAAGCGGTCCATTGATTTCAGTAAAATGGAAGAGCAGTTTGGTGATGAGAAAGTGGTGCCCTTTTCGTTTTCTACCAATCCGGAGGATGTTCAGATTGAGCAGGCATCCTGTTGGCTTACTTACACGAATGAAAATACCCACGAAATCATTAAAAATAACCTGGACAGGTCCCCTTTATATTCCGGAATGATTGAAGGAACGGGCCCCAGATATTGTCCGTCAATCGAAGATAAAGTTGTTAAATTCTCCGATAAAAACAGACATCAGGTATTTATTGAGCCGGAAGGATTTCATACCAACGAAATGTATGTGGGAGGAATGTCCAGTTCTCTTCCGGAGGATGTTCAGATTGCAATGTACAGAACCGTACCAGGGCTGGAAAAAGCAAATATTGTAAGAAATGCCTATGCAATTGAGTATGACTGCATTAATCCGAGACAGTTAAATGCTGCATTGGAATTTAAAAATATAAAAGGGCTTTTCAGCGGCGGACAGTTTAATGGGAGTTCGGGGTATGAAGAGGCTGCAGCGCAGGGACTGGTAGCAGGGATAAATGCAGGCCTGAAGATACTTGGCAAAGAGCTGCTGGTACTGGATCGTTCAGAATCCTATATTGGTGTATTAATTGATGACCTGGTAACAAAGGAGAACCATGAGCCATACCGGATGATGACGTCCCGTTCAGAGTACCGTCTCCTGCTCAGACAGGATAATGCAGATCTGCGGCTGAGAAAAAAGGGGTATGAAGCAGGTTTAATCTCGGAAGAGGATTATAATGCTTTGTTAGAGAAAGAAAGACAAATTGTGGAGGAGACGAAAAGAGTAGAGCATACAAATATTGGGGCGTCCAAAGAGGTTCAAAGTTTTCTTGAAGCACATAACAGCACCATTTTAAAGACTGGAACTACTCTGGGTGAATTGATCAGAAGGCCGGAGTTGACTTATGAAATGCTAAGTAAAATAGATGATGCCCGTCCGCAGCTGTCGGAAAGTGTTCAGGAACAGGTTAATATTAATATTAAGTATGAAGGATACATTAAACGCCAGTTAAAACAGGTATCTCAGTTTAAAAAGCTGGAAAGCAAAAAGATACCGGAAAATATTGATTATGATGATATCAGCGGTCTTCGAATAGAAGCAAAACAAAAATTAAAACTATATATGCCAATGTCAATTGGGCAGGCATCCAGAATATCCGGTGTAACACCGGCAGATATTTCTGTGCTGTTAATATATATGGAACAATACGGCAGGAGGTCATAATGGCGGAGAAGAATAATGTGCTGGTCAGTGGATGTATGGAGTTGGGAATACAGCTGACGGATAACCAGATTGATCAGTTTGAGACATATTACGAGTTATTGGTAGAGTGGAATAAGGTAATGAATCTTACCGGGATTACAGAGTACGACGAGGTCATGCAGAAACACTTTGTAGACAGCTTATCCATCGTCAGGGCAGCAGATATGGGGCAATGCAAAAAAGTCCTGGATATGGGCACAGGAGCGGGGTTTCCGGGCATTCCAATTAAGATAGTATTCCCCCACTTAGAAGTTGTGCTTCTGGATTCATTAAATAAAAGAATAAAGTTCTTAAACGAAGTAATCGAAAAGTTAGATTTATCAGGAATAACTGCCATTCATGGCAGGGCAGAAGATTACGCAAAGCAGAAAGAATACCGGGAAATGTTTGATCTCTGTGTTTCCAGAGCAGTTGCAAATCTTTCATCTTTGTCTGAATATTGTATACCATATACAATGTTACATGGGAAATTTATTTCTTATAAATCGGGTAATATAGAAGAAGAGTTAGCAAATGCAAAAAATGCAGTTTTTCTGTTGGGCGGTAAAATGCATAATACCGTGAAGTTTACTCTTCCTGGCAGTGATATTGAACGTTCGCTTATTGTTATAGAAAAGGTTAAGAAAACACCGGGAAAATACCCCAGAAAAGCAGGACTGCCTGCAAAAGAGCCAATCACCTGAGCCGGGCAAGAAAAAATGATTTCTGCATATAAGGGATGTCAGAATAAAATGGAATAGTACTATCATATGTAAATTATGATTATTTCTTATAAAATATGGAATATTCTGAAAATAATAAGAAAATATATTTATATTTTAACTATAATTAGAAGATTTTAGTACAAATATTGTATGAAAATTATGTTAAATAAATTGAATATTCAGTAAATATTATACCACACATCATTATGCTATATTCCAAAAAAATCAGCCTGCCACAGTCCAGGGGGTCCACCATGCTGAGAAAAGCAGCTTTATAGCAACAACCTGAATTTCAAAAAGATGAGCGTGGGAAAAGGGAGTGGGCGAAGGAAGAGTAGCATGCCAACTGTCTCCAGCATATCCAATTTTGAAATTTATGTTTCACGTGAAAAGGAAAATAAAAACAGTAAGCAAGTATATTTAATAAATTAAAATGTTCAAATGAACAAAGTAAAAAGACAAACAATTATAATCCATGTATAATTGTTTGTCTTTTTGTTTTAGAGAAATATATTTAATTGTTCAAGAAAACAATCAGCAGATTCCACTTGGGGAAGAGATTTTGTATCATTAACATAAGCAGTTTCAATAGCAGGATTGATTTCCATATAAGTTTCAACAATACTGTCCATATCCTGACATTTGTTGCCGGCAATAATAAATATGCTATTATTAATTTCCTTAAGTGCGTGTGCAATATTTACATTCAAATATAGACCGTTCAGGCTGCTAAGCAAATATTTTCCGCCGCTGTCTTTTAAATGAGCTGCTTCATAATATACGTCAATATATTTTCCTTTCAAACGGAAAGGATTATATATATATTCTTCTGTAAAGCGATATTCCAAATTTGATCTGTTAATTATCATGTTATAAACCGTGGTACCAATAATGGGAAGGTCCATTAATACTTTAGTCACCTTAGAGCGTTTTCCGGGAATACTATTTAATTTAGAAAGTTTTTCCGGGTTTATCATAAATATTTTATTAAACAATTCTGAATCATTATGGCACGCCATTACTACAAAAGAAGATGAAATTCCGGTTGCAGCAACATCCGTTTTCTGACCAATTACTTTTTTAATAAAATCAGTAACTAATTGAACATATAAAAAGTTTGTGTATGTTAAATTAGGCTTATCGGACCGACCGCACCCTAATAAGTCTATAGCATATACGGTATGGTTTTTTGACAATTTACGAACTACTTCGTTCCATTCATAAGAGGATGAATATGGTGTAAGATCATGGATTAAAAGTAAAGGGTTTCCATGACCGGTTTTGGTATAAAATATATTACCAAATCGCCACTCAAAAAAGTTCCCTGTATTTGCGTTTAACATATTTTTTATTACAGCGGCTGAGGCTATACATTTATTAATAATGTGCATGACAGCAATTGCAAAAGTGGTGAGTAGAATCGTAGTTTTTATTTTGTGTTTCATAATGCTGTAACCCCTTTCTAAACAAAATCGTGATTATTCAACCACGCAAACCTTATCTATATTATAATCTATATTGCATAGACTTACAATTCTTTTTTTCTGGTAATGCCCTTTTAAAGTAATATGTTTTAGTAAAAAAGCAATTTAAGGGAATGTCAAAAATTGCTTTCCTAATGTCGGAAATTAGT
Organism: Robinsoniella sp.; assembly: GCF_034124845.1. Lineage (NCBI taxonomy): Bacteria > Bacillati > Bacillota > Clostridia > Lachnospirales > Lachnospiraceae > Robinsoniella > Robinsoniella sp. The sequence continues at coordinate 11,884 of NZ_JAWYAJ010000368.1, read as the reverse complement.
ATATGATAGTATATAGAAAGTAATAAAATAATTAGTATTTTTAAAAATAGATGAAATTGTAAGAAGGAAAAATAATGATAAAGGAATACATTGAAGATAAGCTGAGAACAAATAAACTACAATATGAAATATTAGATAGAGAGTATAAAACTATTCGCAAAAGTGAAGGCGAAATTAATGAGCATATAAGAAGATTGCAGGAAGATGATGATATTGATTTTGTTATTTTTTCACCACGAAGTATAAAGTATTCAACGAAAAACAGTATAGTAGAATATGACAGAAAGCTGCAGGATCTTGTTCAGGAACGTGAAACAGTTAAAGGGAAAATGAACCGCTTATTGGAACAAAAAATGGAATTAGATAAAATGTTCCAGGAGGCAGAAGAGAAGCAATTAGAAAGTAAAGGTGTTAAAGAAAATACGACAGATGGAAAAAATGATATATATGAGAATGTAAACAGTAAAAGCAGCGAACAAGATGAAGATAGAAAAAATGATTTACAACAACAATGCATGGATGAATTAAATAATATCCAAAATCATGAGAGTATTATTAAGTGTAACAGTGAAGAATCAACGTCCGATAAACCCGACCTGATTATGGACGAAAAAAAAATAAAAAATTGGAATGAAAAAGGAACTATTAAAATAAAAACAAACGGAAATACCGGTAAATTTTTTGATGCTTTGGCACATAAAAAGGGAAATACAAATTCAAGGGTTGTAAGAACTGGACTTAATCCAAATCTAAAATTAGATTATAACTCAGAAAACTCCAGGGATAGACGAGAAATAAAAAATGTGTTAGAGAAAAAAAGTCTAGTGGAAACCCCTGTAAGTTCCTTTATAAATATTATGGAAGGTAAAAGTATAGACGGGGAAGAAGATGCTAATAATATAAATATAGATAGCAGTGAAAATAAAGTATATGATAGTGTTGAAAGTCAAGAGATCGTAAGTAAAGATGATAATGGTGGCAACCGATTTATAAATATTATAGAAGGTTCGGATAAAAAAAATTCAGTTATGGGTAATGAGGTACATGATGTAGTAAACTTTGGGAAAGCAACGGACAGTTCATTGGAAAATAAGTTTTTAAGCAGTAGATCTAAAGGGCGGAAGACAGGTGATAAGGTAATACGAAGTGATGATATGCAAAAATTAATATCAAAAATAGAGTTATGCCAAAAGTTATTACTTACAAATAAGGAAGAATGTAATTTAGAATTAAAAAATCTAAAATATGTGTTGGAAAACCTTGTTTAATATGATTTCAATGTTTCACGTGAAACATTGAAATCTTAAATTTTACATAAATGATGTTTCACGTGAAACATTTTTATAGATTATCATTTCGATAAGTGCTATAATGAAAAAGTATAAATTTAGAAAGGGATTAAATCATGGGAAGAACGATCGTAGTTGCTAATCAAAAGGGCGGCGTAGGGAAAACTACTACGGCCATTAATTTATCTGCTTCCTTGGCAGAATTAGGTCAAAAAGTTTTAATCATAGATATGGATCCTCAGGGAAACGCTACTAGTGGTATTGGCGTTGAAAAAGAGGATGCGGAAAATACAGTATATGAATTGTTATTAGGACAATGTACAATAGAAGATTGTATGATAAAAGATGTATATGAAAATCTTAGTTTGTTGCCTTCTAATATAAATTTGGCTGCTGCGGAGATCGAACTGATTGATATTGAAGAAAAAGAATATATACTAAAAAAAGAAGTGGCTAAGGTAAAGGCTAATTATGATTTTATTATCATTGACTGTCCTCCATCTCTTAGTATGCTTACAATAAATTCTATGTGTGCATCAGATACTGTTTTAGTGCCGATTCAATGTGAGTACTATGCATTGGAAGGGTTGACTCAATTAATGCATACCATAAATTTAGTAAGAGAAAGATTAAATCCGGATCTTGAAATGGAAGGTGTAGTATTTACCATGTACGATGCGCGTACAAATCTTTCATTACAGGTAGTGGAAAATGTTAAGAATAATCTAAATCAAACAATTTATAAGACGATTATTCCACGAAACATACGTCTTGCAGAAGCACCAAGTCATGGAATGCCAATTAACATATATGATTCCAGATCAACTGGAGCCGAAAGTTATAAACTATTGGCAGAAGAAGTGATACATAGAGGAGAAGAAGAATGGTAGCAAAAAAAACTGGTTTAGGAAAAGGACTGGATTCGTTAATACCGACACATAGTTCCTCTCCAAAAACTACGGTCAAAGAAGTAAAAGAAGAAAAGCAACAAATAAAGACAGTAGTTAAACAGGAAGAAATAAAAATTAAAATTACAGAAATAGAACCAAATAGAGAACAGCCTCGTAAAAAGTTTGACGAAGATGCACTTTTAGAACTTGCAGAGTCAATCAAACAGTTTGGCGTGATACAACCCCTAATTGTTCAAAAAAGGGGTGATTACTATGAAATAATAGCAGGTGAGCGCCGCTGGAGAGCTGCTAAGATAGCCGGACTAAAAGAGGTTCCAGTAATTATCAAAGACTATACAAGTCAGGAACGAGTAGAAATATCTTTAATTGAAAATATTCAAAGAGAAGATTTAAATCCAATAGAAGAAGCTCATGCATACAAACGATTACTGAACGAATTTAGTTTAAAGCAGGATGAGGTTGCCGAAAGAGTATCCAAAAGCCGAACAGCGGTGACAAATTCCATGCGCTTACTAAAATTAGATGAGCGCGTTCAACAGATGGTTATTGATGACATGATTTCCACCGGACACGCAAGGGCGCTGTTATCCATAGAGGATAAGGAATTACAGTATACAGTTGCAAATAGAATATTTGATGAAAAGCTAAGTGTACGTGAGACGGAAAAACTGATGAAATCCATTCAGTTAGAGAAAACTGATAAGGTAAAAGAGGACAAGAATACTGTTAACAGTCTTATATATAAAGATATAGAAGAAAAAATCAAAGCAATCCTGGGTACAAAAGTAATTGTTGATCACAAAGCAAATAATAAAGGTAAGATACAAATAGAATACTACTCGAATGAAGAACTTGAACGTATCGTAGAAATGTTAGAATCAATCAGATAGGGGAGCTATTAAATGGAAAGTAAAATCATCAATGCTTTAGGAATCGATCCGGGGATTATTTTAATTCTTATGATGATCATGATAATCATCCTGTTTGTATTCCAGATAAAAAATTCATTTAAAATGGATCGTTTTATGAAAAAGTATAAAACTTTCATGAAGGGGAAAGATGGAATATCATTAGAGAAAACCATCCTTCACAATATAAATGATATTGATATGCTTATGGAATCCAGTAAAAATCATATGGAGGAAATAAAGCAGATTAAAGAAATACAAAATAAGACTTTAAATAAGACCGCGATTGTGAAATACGATGCATTTAAGGAAGTTGGAGGAAAATTAAGTTTTGCTCTGGCGATGTTAGATAAGGACAATAATGGACTTGTTATTAATGCAATCCACAGCAGAGAAGGATGTTACACCTATATCAAAGAAATTGTTAAAGGTGAATCCTATATAGTACTTGGTGAAGAAGAAAAAGAAGCACTAAGACAAGCAGTAAATGCCCATACGGAAATATAAAGTTGTCATCGAAAAAGCAGTTATTATGTAAATAATCTGCTTTTTTTTGACCCTTTACGAATGATGAAAAATAGGTTATTATATAAGGTAGAAATTTAATATAACAGGGATTTTATAGTAAAATTAAGATAGAAGAGAGGACATTAAAACATGTTAGATATAAAATTTTTAAGAGAAAATCCGGAAGTTGTAAAACAAAATATTCGTAATAAGTTCCAGGATTATAAACTTGAAAAGGTAGACGAAGTTTTAAGACTTGATCAGGAAAACAGAGATATAAAAAAAGAAGTAGAATCTTTAAGAGCTGAACGTAATAAACTTTCCAAACAAATAGGTGGATTAATGGCTCAGGGAAAGAAAGAAGAAGCAGAAGAGGTTAAAAAACAGGTGGCTTCTAAGGCAGAAAGATTGAATGAGTTATCCGAAAAAGAAAGAAATGTTGAAGAAGATCTTAAAAAAATAATGATGATAATACCAAACATCATTGATGCTTCAGTACCAATCGGAAAAGATGACAGTGAAAATGTAGAAGTACAAAAATATGGTGAACCTTTTGTACCTGAATTTGAAATTCCGTATCATACAGAAATAATGGAAAAATTTGATGGTATTGATCTGGACAGTGCCAGAAAGGTAGCAGGTAATGGATTCTATTATTTGATGGGTGATATTGCAAGACTTCATTCAGCTGTTATTTCTTACGCACGTGATTTTATGATTAACCGTGGGTTTACTTACTGTATTCCTCCATTTATGATTCGAAGCGATGTAGTGACCGGTGTTATGAGCTTTGCAGAAATGGAAGCTATGATGTATAAAATAGAAGGGGAAGACCTTTATCTGATTGGTACAAGTGAGCATTCCATGATTGGTAAGTTTATTGATACAATCATTCCGGAAGAACAGCTGCCAAAGACTATGACAAGCTACTCACCATGTTTCCGTAAAGAAAAAGGAGCTCATGGTATTGAAGAAAGAGGCGTATACCGTATTCATCAGTTTGAAAAACAGGAAATGATTGTAGTATGTAAGCCTGAAGACAGCATGGTGTGGTTTGAAAAACTGTGGCAGAATACAGTTGATTTGTTCCGTTCTATGGACATCCCTGTTCGTACTTTGGAATGTTGTTCCGGAGACTTGGCAGATCTGAAAGTAAAATCTATTGACGTAGAAGCTTGGTCACCAAGACAGAAAAAATATTTTGAAGTGGGAAGCTGCTCTAATTTAGGGGATGCACAGGCAAGAAGATTAAAAATACGTGTAAATGGGGAAAGTGGCAAGTACTTGGCGCATACACTGAATAATACAGTTGTTGCACCGCCGAGAATGTTGATTGCATTCCTTGAGAACAATTTAAATGAAGATGGAAGTATCCGTATACCGGAAGCATTACGTCCATATATGGGTGGTATGAGTGTTATTAAATAATTCAGAACAAAAGATAAGTCAGTTAAAAGATCATGGTCACAATATATTGATTGTAAGGAGGTGAATGTAGTGCACAGTTATTTAAGGGCAATCGGTTTTAGCAACCTGGAGAAGAGAAAAGAAGTGGATCAGATCGTTAAAGACATCTGTGAAAATTATGAAAAAAAGCAAGTGGTAGATGAAAATGAAGGTGCATTTATTGAGATGTCAAAAGATTTCGGTCAGGATATAGGCATTACAGTTTGCGGGGAATTAGATGAGCAGGGGTTCCATCAGGAATATTATTTTCCATATTTCAGAGGAACCGGGATTACCAGCGATGAAGATCTGGTAATTGAAAAGCATGTAGGAAAAGAATCCTTTGCAGGTGTATGTGAAGATGTAAGAGTAGGAGTTTCTTTGATTTTTTATCTCCAAAATGCTGCAGATTATAAGATGCAGGCCAGCTTAAATAAATTAAGCGGTCAGAATATAAGTACTACATTTTCAGGTTTATCCACGAAAGGAAAGATCTTACTTCCGATTGAAAAAAGTGAACAGCAGATTGATACGGATAAAGAGGCTACAAAAAATCGGAATCATTTAATTGCGGCAGCAAGAAATGGTGATGAAGATGCTATTGAAAGTCTGACATTAGAAGATATAGATACTTATACGATGATATCCAGACGGATTATGCAGGAAGATGTATTTACCATTGTTGATACATTCTTTATGCCTTATGGTATGGAATGCGATCAGTATCATATCATGGGTGAAATTAAAACCTGTAATAAGGTGAAAAATACATTGAGCCAGGAAGAAATATATCAGATGAAAATATTGTGTAATGAGATGGTATTTGATATCTGTATAAATGAAAAAGATTTATTGGGAGTACCCGAAGAAGGTAGAAGATTTAAAGGTGTAATTTGGCTTCAGGGTCATTTGAACTTCCCTGAATAAATAAATATTAAAACAGCTGTTGTGCAATTACAGGCAAGGGCTGTTTTTTTAGTAAATGGTTAAATTCACTTGACTTTTTAGTCTAAAAAGTGTAATATTTATAAAGTAACTTTTATCCTTGTCCCCTTAGTAAAATGGATATTACGAATCCCTCCTAAGGATTAAGTGCAGGTTCGATTCCTGCAGGGGACGTTAAGTAAAAGTTTAAACAGAGGTTCCTGATATATAGGAATCTCTGTTTTTTTGTGTATTTGTAAGTGTGTAAAAATCAACTCTATTATTTATTGGAAGATAAATTTCCACATACTATATGTGGCAAAGAAAATAATATTGTTTTTTAATATATTTGATTTTTAATAAAGTCATTTATAAAAAGGAGGACATCTTGAGTTCAGATAGCCTGAACTGGACAAATAAAATTTATTTTGCTAAATCAAAAAAAAGATGCAACCTTTTTCTCACGCAAAGCATCTAATTAATGTGCACATCATTAAAAAAGTAAAAAATACAGTTAGACAATCAAGCGAAAATTTGTAAAAGGTAAAAAAGCTAAATTGTCATGGTAGGCAACCGAGCGAATTTTTGAAAGCAAAAAAGCTAAATTGACATGGTAGGCAACCAAGCGAATTTTTGTGAAAGCAAAAAAGCTAAATTGACATGGTAGGCAACCAAGCGAATTTTTGTAAAAGAAAAAAAGCTAAATTGTCATGGTAGACAACCAAGCGAATCTTTATGAAAGGCAAAAAAGCTAAATTGACATGGTAGGCAACTAAGCAAATCTTTCATGAAAGGCAATAATGCTAATCTGTCTTGATAAGCAACTAAGCAAATTATTCATACAAGCAACAATAATAAAAATAATAATAAGAAACAATAAAATAGTCCGCCAATAACAGACATCCATCAACATACTGTTATAAAAAGGATGAAGCGAAAGGAATGAGATAAAAATGGAGAATATGCGGGCAGAAGATCTGGTGCTTGTCCGAAAGGCAAAAAAGGGCAATACTCAGGCTTATGGAGAGTTAATTAAATTTCATAAAGAATATCTTTACCGGACAGCATTTTCCTATGTGAAAAACCAGGATCTGGCATTGGATGTTCTTCAGGAGGCGACCGTTCAGGGATTGCTGGCTATCCATAATTTAAGAGAACCTCAGTATTTTAAGACCTGGATAACCAGAATACTATATAACTGTGCTATGCAAATGTATCGGAAATCATCTAAAATAATTCCTTATGTCCAGGATGAGATACCAGCGGTGGGGAATCAGATGGACAGCGGTATTTCCCAGGAAGAGAAAATGGATCTTCACGATGCGGTAAGACAGCTGGACGAGCCATACCGGACGCTGATTGTATTAAAGTATTTTGAAGGACTGACGATATCTGAAATCTCTAAGATGTCTTCAAAGCCTGAGGGGACTGTTAAATCAGAACTGTCAAAGGCAAAAAAGAAACTGCGCACAATTTTGAAAGAGGGGTATATCTATGCTTAATAAAAATGAGTTTGATAAGATTCCAATACCGGAAAATATAGATGATGTGATTGATAAAGGTGTACTAAGGGCTGTAAAAATAAAAAAAAGACAGCGGAGAAAGAAATTTATTACAACGACAACGGGCATTGCTGCCGCTGTAGCCGTATTTTCTTTGTTCTGCGTATCTAATCCTGCCCTGGCAGCTAAAATCCCTTTAATCGGGCATATATTTGAACGGGTGGAGTCTACGGTAAGCTATAAGGGTGATTTTAGTTCCACGGCACAGGTTTTGGTGACGGAAGGCACGGATGATACCTTAGCTGATACAGAAATTAATGAAACAGGAGCAGAAAAAGAGAAACAGGATGGAGGACAGGAACAGGCTGCTGAGGAAAGTAAATATGTAAAAACTTCAAATGGGTTAACGGTTACGGTTTCCGAGGTATATTATAGTACAAAGGCTTTATATCTGGCTATGAGTGTTAAAAATGAGGAAGAGTTCCCTCAGGATTTTATGAAAACAAAAAATATGGATGGCTATATTTTGGATTATGATATGTTAGCTTTAAACGGAACTGCAAGTTTTAGCTTCTCGGATATGGATGTGGGGCCTGAACTGTATATAGAGGGCCAGTTTATTGACAATCATACATTTGCGGGAATCTACCGCGTACCACTGGATCAATTTTCTTATTATCCTACAGATGAGGAAATTGCGGCTACAGGGCTTGATATTAATGATTACTGGAAAGATGATATGTCTACCGATGAAGCTGCGGCAAAAGTCGATGAGTATAATCTGAAATTAAAGGAGAAGTTCCCGGATATCGGCAAACCGATTCCGATTCCGGATAATTTTACTTATAGTTTAAATATCACCAGTATTTTCGGAGAATTATTCGAGACAGAAGAAAAGACAGTTACTTTCCCGGAAGGAGACAGCGGAGTGGTATATGAGAATCTGGTTAAGAAATATGAAGGAAATTGGGACTTCCAGTTTGACGTCGCCCTGGATACCTCCAGAACCAGGACCATAGAACTTAACGATACCAATGAGAATGGTCTTGGCATCTCCAAAATAGAAAAAACACCGTATGAAATAACAGCTGAGATGATCATTCCTTCAGATAAACTAAACTATGACTATTTTCTGGTTATGTTAGATAAAAATGGGGATTTGATGGATTATCAGGGCAGTACTACAGATACATATCAGCTCTATGGCAGGGATACCAGCACAGTTCATATCTATATCTGTGACTATATACAGTATATGGATGAGATTAAGGGGTATTACTGGTCTCCTGATTATGAGGAAAAGAAAAAAAACAAGACTTTCATGCAATATCTGGATGAGAAATCATTGTATCATACAGAGGTTTCTTTTGAAGAATAAAGTCATACATTTTTGTTAATGAAATAAATAAGAGGTTCCCTGCTTATGATACGGCAGGGAGCCTTTTATTCATTATAATAGAAAGTTGGCTCAAGCGTGCTTTCTATTGTTTGTGACCAGATAAAAATCAGCTTTTCCGAAAGTCTCCGGGTCTTTTTCCTGTGGTCTTTTTGAAAATGGTAAAGAAGTAGGTAATATTTGCAAACCCAACAGATTCTGCAATAGATGCTGTCTTGTGGGAGCTGCTTTTTAAAAGGTGGATTGCTTTGGCAATGCGAATACGGTTTAAGTAATCGGAAAAATACTCGCTGGTCTCTATTGCAAATTGGCGGCCCAAGTAGGCGGCGTTTACATTTAACTGTATTGCAAGAGTTTTCAGGGAAAGATTGATATCCTGATAGTTATTGCGTACATAGCTGAGAGCATTTTGAATCAGGAACGAATAGGTTGGGTTAGTGTTCTCGTCAAGCTGATCCATAAGGCTGGTAAATAAATGAAATAGTTTTTCTTCCAGTTCTGAAAGAGAGTGTGCCGATCCAATAATACGGAAGGCCTCTTTTTTTTGGATGTCAATATCTGCGCTGGAGAAAAGAGAAGACTTTAGTTCCTGCATGGAACAGATAATAAACTCAATCAGTTGATATTTGATATTTTCCAGGCTGTTGTTGTTGTCCTGTCGGAGCATTTCGGCAAAGTACTGGCGAAGCAGCTCCAGAAGAGAGGTACTGTCACGTGCTTCAATTATATTAGCCAGACTGGAATAGTCGAAGATATAGGGGGTATCTTTTTCAAGTTGTACAATGGTATCTTTCTGAAACAGATTCTGCATGATTTCTTTGCGTTCGGCAGATTGCAGGCAGTATATGTAGGAAGCAGACAGGTCATGCACCGTAGAGGCGTTTTCGCTTATAGAAGCATAGCAGTCGCAGGTATCCCGGCAGATCTTTTCACACAATCTGGCGGTGGAGAAATCTGCCCATTTTATAGACCGTTCTCCACTGTGAAACAGTGGTTTTAGAAGTCCAATCCGCATTTTATTGCAGCGGAAGGTAAGATTGACAATTTGGAATGCCAGTTCTTCGGCCAGCTGACAGAGTCCATATCAGTTTCCCACACCCATCTTTTCGTACACTACCTATATTCTAAAAGCGTCCTTAATCAGCAAAACCCCAATATAATACATTTATATAAAATACATATAAAGAGTTTGCTCTAAAGCGGATTCTCCAAATATCCAATACCGCTCATTATCATACTTTCAGCCATTCTGGCGATTTCTTCTGTAGGGAGAACCATTCCTTCCTCTATCCATTTTCGAATGAGACCGATACAGCCTGTACTGACAAAGGAATAAAAGTATTCAATCTGCTTAATCGTAGCGTTGGGAAAGAGGCTGTGATAGGTATTGATACAGAATTCCTTACCGGTATCTAACAGTTTTGCCATTAGTTCCTTATCGTTATAATCACCCACCATAAAAGTACACATATCCGAGTTTTTCTTAAGACAGTAAAAGATTCCATTACAGATATCTGCAAGGTTTCCCTTTTTCGTGCTGTCGTTCAGGAGCGGTTCCAGTGCCTGGGAAAATTCAATCAGCATATCATTTTCAATCTCTTCCAAAAGGGCATAGATATCCTGGTAATGGCTGTAAAATGTGCCCCGGTTAATTCCGGCACGGTCACTGAGTTCTTTTACGGAGATACTTTGTATGGGTTTTGTTTTCAGCAGATCCGTAAAAGATCTGCGTATTAAAAGCTTTGTAATCCTTACCCGGTGGTCATTGGATTCTTTTTTCATAGGGAGCCTCCTTTTCAAGGGAAAAAATTAGCGTTTCACTTCAAAGACATCAAATTCAGAATCTCCATAGGTACAGATATAATTGCTGCCTTTGTCATCTGTAAATAAAACAGCCTGATCGCTGCGCTTCTTTTTATCATCAAACCAGGATATACGGGAAGCTTTCCCAGTGGATAAGTCCAGGTCTGTCTCTTTCATACTCTGTAAAATTGCAGCATCATTGGATTTTAAATCATATACATACGGAGTGGTTTCGGTTACACCATAATTTTGAATACTGGGACCTTCATCATCATAGGAAAAGACAACATAGCCGTTTCTGTCAACCCCGTTGGAAAAAGTACAACTGTATAATAGCTGATCCGGGCGGATTTGCTGCATATCATGATTCCATATTTTATAATCGGTAAAGTTGTCGAATTTCCAGTTTGTATTTTCCATATCTCCTGTTGCAGCATCAACCCACATGGCCAGAAATTTTTGAATCCTTTTATGCTGGAAATATTCATATACCGGTGTATTCTGCGCCGAGTAATAGGAGTCCAATATATTGGAGGGCAGAGAATCACTGGTTTCGGATTCATTGACATTGGCATTGTCTTTGCTGTGCTCTCGATTCCTATCCGACTTCACATCAGTATCATTTGTGGTAACCGTAGATTCAGCCGGCGAATTTGATCCCGATTCTGATCCCGATACACGGCCGGAGAAGGTACGGCAGCCGGTTGAAGCAGTGATACAGAAGCACAACGTCAGTAAGACAGCATATTTCTTTTTCATTTGATGATCCCCTCGTTTCATATCACATATTTTTTCCTATCCAATGAACAGCACATCGTAAACTGCTGCAATGTACTTTTGTACACGTTTATTGTACAAATTTAAGCTTTTTTGTTCCAATCCAATATGCAGGTCAGGTGATACCATTCCGTCAGTAAATTTGAAATATTCATTTAACTTTTATTATACACCTACCTGATGGTAACGTCTATGAAAGGGCGCCAGAGCCAGCTTAAAAATTTATTCCTGCACCTGTCCGCCCCATTTTTCGGTATTAAAGTTTTTTTAAATCTTTTTTAAAATCTTTGGATAGTCCAAAATAATCCAGATATCACAAAAAAATACAAGAATTTATAAAAGTAACTTAAAATTTTGAAAATATATATAAAGTTAATACTATGGGTTCACAAATTTCATATGCTAAAATACTAACATAAAC
>NZ_JAWYAJ010000367.1:0-4800 GCF_034124845.1 Robinsoniella sp. | reverse complement strand
GTTACAGAAAAGCGCGGATTGATCCTGGGAAGTGCGCCATGAGGAAAGCCATTGGTGCAGTTTGGGAAGTATTGTCTGGTAGAGAAAGCTGTTTTCTTTGTTTTTAAAGAAACGGCTCTCCGTAAATAAAAAGGCGTAGTACAGCTGTCCTTTGGACAATGCCAGCTTATTCTCTTCACAGGGCATGCCATATGCGTTAAAAAGGCTGGTTACCTGTAGTTCAAAATAATGGTTGGAATCCAGTTTTTTCTGCTTGAGATGTTCTTTTGTGCGGTTGATAATCTCAATCATAGCCTCAACTTCTATCGGTTTCAGGAGATATTCTTTTACACCGAGAGATATGGCATCTATCGCGTATTCAAACTCGGAAAAGCCTGTCAGAAGTATCCAGTTTGTGTCAGGGCAATTAGATTTAACACTGCGGATGGCATCCAGACCATTTAAAACGGGCATTTTAATGTCTACAAATGCAAGGTCTGGCTGATAATTCTGGCAGATGGATACCAGTTCTTTTCCGTTTTTTGCTTCTAAAATGATGGAATCTTCTATATGCATATCTTTAATAATCTTTTTCAGGTAGATCCTTACCAGATTCTCGTCGTCTGCAATTAAAATAATCATTGTTTTTCCTCCAGAGTTTTATTTATATTTTGCATGAAGAACCATGGTGACTTCTGTTCCGGTTTCTTCAGAGCTTTTGATGGTAAAGGTGCTGTCCGGGTCAAATAGCAGCAGACGCGATCTGACATTTCCAAGTCCCACGTTTTCCCTACAGGCGGTATCATCAAAATGAAATCCGATTCCATTGTCGTTAATTTTTATGTGCAGCATATCATTGGAAAAAAATGCTTCTACGGTAATCATGACCTGAATATCGTATGGTTCCATTCCATGAACAATACTGTTTTCAACCAGAGGCTGAAGCAGGAACTTGGGTATGATACACATCTGGCATTCTTCTGTAATATTGATTTTATATTTTAGCCGGTCACTGAAACGGATGCTTTGAAGCTGCAGGTATTGTTCCAAAAAATCACATTCTTTAGAAAGACTGCTGTCTTTTTCCGGAATGCAGGAGTAACGCATGAGCTTTGTGAGGTTGGAAATAGTCTCCTGTACCATTACTTTTTCTCCCATGGTATTCATAATAGATATACTGTTCATTACATTGTATAAAAAATGGGGATTTATCTGGGACTGCAATGCAAGGTATTCCATCTCTTTTCGGCGAATTACAGATACATATTCCCGATTAATATGTTCTTCCAGGCGGTCTACCATGCGGTTTATGGCTTCTCCGATAATGGCAAGCTGATCATTACCCTTAACCGTTACTTTTGTGGAGAGATCACCCTTTTCTACATTTTCCAAAACATGGAGAATCTGGTTAATGGTCCTTACCATAGAACGGGAACTGGAGCGGTAGCTTACCAGTGAAATAATTACGAAGACAACGGTAATCACTGCAAAAAATAAAATGATAGTTGATGAAATCTGATTTAAGTCTTTTTCACTGGACAGAGATACCAGAGTCCAGTTTGCACTTGGCAGTTCATAATACTGTGCGGTGTAGGATGCATCATCGTTCAGTCTTTCCGGTTTGTCTTTTAATTTCTGCAAAATGTTGTCTGTAACCTCCCTGGCGCTGTAAATAATATGTCCTGCCTCATCCAGCAGAACCAGGTTTCCTCCGGAGCCCATGTCCAGATTCTGGAATATTTTCTGTAAATTGACGTCATATACATCCACCCGAAAGATGCCGACGGGCTTTTTGCTAATGCCGTCCTGAAGCAGCCGGCTGGCCGAAAAAAACAGGTTATTGGACAGCAGGGGAGAATCGTCATAAGTAAGATCATCTGCATAACTAAAATAAGAGGATCCATTTTTCGCCATAACAGCCTCCTGCCAGGCATCATTTGCCAGGATTGCTTCTTCCAGTGGAGCAGCATCTGATATTCCTTTTGACAGAACAACAGCCGAATCGGAGCTGACATGTTTGGAGGTAAAAGGGATGTAGATAATGGAGAGAATATCATCATGGTTTAAGTATAAAATTTTACTGATGGATTGTATGTATTGCTGCTCCATTTTATATTTGTGATAAGCATCAATCTCAGAATCTGTTTTTCCCATTTCGATCATGTAATTCATCAGCTCTTCGTATGCATAAGGTGCTGTCGTAAGGGAATTCAACTCTTTGAGATAAGTTTCTACATTATTGGCAGTAGAAGTCAAAAGAGCTGAATTCAATTCATAGGTGTCGTGCTGATAAGTTCGGTAGAAGAACAGGGAGGACACGATTGCCACTAAAAGAAAGGGGCATACAATACTGATAATATAGATAAAAGAAAGCTTGTGTCCAAAATTATAAATAGATTTCATGAGCACCTCCATTATGCCATCGTATACAGCATCATAAGTATTTGATTTTATGAATCATCTTATATGGAATATTATACATAAAAATAAGAAAAAAGATAGAACATTCATGAATGTGCATAAAAAAGAACGCTTAAAGATTAAATTTATGACATATGAAACAACAAAAACTTCTGCTATACTTTGGACATAACAAAAACACAACATAAAAAATATTACAAAGTGTAAAAGGAGAGAAAGTATGAGAAAGAGAGTAATCAGTTGTTTGTTAGGAGCATGTATGGCAGTATCCCTGATGGCAGGGTGTTCATCAAAACCAGCAGAGGAAACAAAGGCGCCGGAAACATCGGCAGCTACAGAGAAAGAAGAAACACAAAAGGCAGATGCACAAACGGAGTCAGAGGAAGCCAAAGCTTCAGAGTCAGCTAAAACAGACAGCGAATCACAGGAAGCAGGAAATAAAAAATATGAAGGGATCACATTGAGTTTTATGAGTAACATTGCCGGAGTCCAGAGCGAGGTAATGGAAGAAGTGATTGCACAGTTTGAAACAGAGACAGGGGCTAAGGTAGAATACAGTTCTCCTGGGGCAAATTATGAGGAACTGATGAAAACAAAAATGGCGACAAATCAGCTTCCTGACCTTTGGACGACCCATGGTTGGAGTGTTGCAAGATACGGACAATATCTGGAGCCGCTCAATGACCAGGAATGGGCATCCCGCTTATCTGAATCGGCAAAACAGATTGTAGTTGATCCCAAAACAGACAATTTCTACTGTCTGCCGGTGGATGTGGATATCGCTGGTATTGTCTATAACAAAACCGTACTGGATGCATCCGGAGTATCGGTAGATGATCTGAAGACATGGGCAGATTTTAAGGAAGCGCTTGGAAAAATCAAAGAAGCAGGTTATACACCGGTACATATCGGTGGAAAAGACAGCTGGACAATCGGACAGTTCTATGATTTTGCAGCACCGTCCTTCTATGTTACAAATGAAGAGAGCAATGACCGGGCTGCGTTAAAAGATGGAACATTTGACTGGTCAAAGTGGTCGCAGGTAGCTCAGATGATGGCAGACTGGAAAGCAGAAGGTTATTTTAACACAGACTGTCTGACCGCTGATTATAATGCAGCAATGAAGGCAATGGCAGAAGATAAAGTGGCTTTTGAATTTTATGGAAACAGTGCTATAAATGAAATGCTATCCATTAACCCGAACGCAAATGTGGGGATGATGAGCGTACCATCTAACAGTGAATCCGATGAACCGACACTGATTGGTGGAGAGAGAATTGCAATTGGAGTATGGAAGGATTCACAGAATAAAGACGCTGCACTGGAATTGTTAAGTTACTTTGCACAGGATGAGAATATGGCGAAAGTGGCATCATCCGATGGTGCACCGGCAAGTTTTGACGGCGTAGAGAGTGACACCGGTATTGTAAAAGCAGATCTTGAAAAATATATGGCAAGCTGTCGTGTGTTCCCTTATTTTGACCGTGAATATTTACCAAGCGGCATGTGGGATGACATGTGTGTAACAGGTGCATCAATCCTTGCTGAGGAATCAAATGCAGTAGAAAATGCCTGCACAGCAATGAAAGACAGTTATTTGGCAAAATTAGAACAGTAAAGTTAAAGTGCTGCTGCAAGAGAGCGTATGTAATGCAGCAGCACTTATGCCGTACAGACTTGGGCACATATTGCGCAGTTAGGAGTTAAAATATGAAAAAATGGAAACGTAGTATTATAAATATATACTATATCCCTGCACTATTGCTGTTTGGAATCTTTGTTATTTATCCCATACTAAAAGGTATTCAGATTTCATTTACAAACTGGGATGGATTTTCTCAGAATTCAAAAAATATTGGTTTCGCAAACTATATTACTTTAATCAAAGACCCTCATATCCGGTCAACTCTGATTAACAGTTTAATTTACGGATTCGGCAGTACCTTGCTGCAGAATATAATCGGACTTGGATATGCGGTATTTTTAAACCGGAATTTTAGGGGGAAAAATCTGGCGCGTGCAATCATCTATGTACCTGCAATGGTAGCGCCGTTAATTATGGGATATATGTATTATTTCATTCTCCAGTATGATGGAGGTGCTTTAAATGATCTTGTAATGCTTTTTGGAATGGAGGCAAAGGACTGGCTTGCCAATGGGAAGACTGCAGTTGGCTGGATTACTTTTATCAATTCCATTCAGTTTGTAGGTGTGGCTATGATCATTTATCTTGCAGGGCTTCAGGGAATATCCACATCTTATTATGAAGCTGCAAAGCTGGATGGTGCAAGTTTCTGGCAAAGATTTTGCTACATAACCCTTCCGCTGCTGACGCCGGCGATTACCAGTGCAGTGATGTTAAATCTGATTGGTGGCCTGAAGCTGTTTGATATTATTCAG
>NZ_JAWYAJ010000366.1:0-15500 GCF_034124845.1 Robinsoniella sp. | reverse complement strand
ATATGCTTCAGGTTGGAAGCTATCCTTATTACCTGAAACAGCGAATTCTTGGAAACAGGGGGCATCTGTCTAATGAAAATGCAGGACGGCTGCTCTGCCGGATTCTTCATGACGGCATTAAAACCATTATGCTTGGGCATCTCAGCCAGGAAAATAATTATGAGGCGCTTGCATATGAAACGGTCTGCTCAGAAGTGACTTTAGGCGAAAATCCTTATACAGCAAAAGATTTTCCAATCCGCGTGGCACACAGGGATGAGCCAAGTGAATTATTTGCGATATAAAGTCATTCCCCATCTGCAGTCTGCAATTGCGGACTGCAGATGCAGTTACTGTGGGCATCCAAAGGATGTGAACCGTAACATACTGACTTACATATATAGATTAATGTGAAAGAGGACTTCGGTCCCCGAAAGGAGAAGAAATGAAAAAAACAATTATCACAGTCGTAGGAAAAGATACCGTGGGAATCATCGCTAAGGTTTGTACTTTCCTTGCAGAAAACAACGTAAACATCCTGGATATCTCCCAGACAATTGTACAGGGATTCTTCAATATGATGATGGTTACCGATGCAAACAATTCTACAAAGTCTGCGGAAGAACTGGCGAAAGAACTGGAAAAACTCGGCGATGAAATCGGCGTAAGCATCCGCTGCCAGCACGAAGAAATCTTCAACATGATGCATCGAATCTAAAGCGCGCCCCGGTGCCCCAATTTGTCACTATATGAAGAAAGGTAATAATCTGTTATGATAAATTTATTTGAAGTAAGCGAAACAAATAAAATGATTACCCAGGAGAATCTGGACGTAAGAACGATTACTCTGGGTATCAGCCTGTTAGACTGTGTGGATTCCGATCTGGAAAAGTTAAATCAGAAAATCTACGATAAGATTACAACTCTGGCAAAAGACCTGGTTTCTACCGGTAAAGAAATTGAAAGAGAATACGGCATTCCCATTGTGAATAAGCGTATTTCCATAACACCGATTGCTTTAGTGGGCGGCAGCGCATGTAAATCCTCTGATGATTTTGTAACACTGGCAAAAACGCTGGATAAAGCTGCAAAAGAAGTAGGCGTAAACTTTATCGGCGGATATTCTGCTTTGGTCAGCAAAGGAATGACACAAAGTGATGAATACCTGATCCGTTCCATTCCAAAGGCTCTTGCATGTACCGAACGGGTTTGCAGTTCCATTAACCTTGGTTCTACCAAATGCGGTATCAATATGGACGCCGTACGGCTGATGGGTGATATGATTCTGGAAACAGCAGAGTACACCAAAGAAAATGATTCTCTTGGCTGTGCAAAACTGGTGGTGTTTTGCAATGCTCCGGATGATAATCCTTTCATGGCAGGTGCATTCCATGGTGTGACAGAAGCAGATGCCATCATTAATGTAGGTGTCAGCGGTCCGGGTGTTGTGAAGACTGCTTTGGAACAGGTTCGCGGTGAAAGCTTTGAAGTATTGTGCGAAACCATCAAGAAGACAGCATTTAAAGTTACCCGTGTGGGTCAGCTTGTCGCTCAGGAAGCCTCCAAACGTATGAACATTCCTTTTGGAATCATCGATTTATCACTTGCACCAACGCCGGCAATCGGAGACAGTGTTGCAGATATTTTATGTGAAATCGGTCTGGAATATGCCGGAGCACCAGGAACAACCGCAGCACTTGCACTTTTAAATGACCAGGTGAAAAAGGGCGGTGTTATGGCTTCTTCTTATGTAGGCGGACTAAGCGGAGCTTTCATTCCGGTCAGTGAAGACCAGGGAATGATTGATGCTGTTTTAGCAAACGCACTGACCATCGAAAAGTTAGAAGCCATGACCTGTGTATGTTCCGTAGGTCTGGATATGATCGCAATCCCGGGAGATACCAAGTCAACTACCATAGCGGGTATCATTGCAGATGAAATGGCAATTGGTATGGTTAATCAGAAAACGACAGCTGTACGTCTGATTCCGGTTATTGGAAAAGGCGTGGGCGAAATCGTACAATTCGGCGGCTTGTTAGGCTATGCGCCGATTATGCCGGTTAATAAATATGGATGTGATGCCTTTGTCAACCGTAAAGGAAGAATTCCGGCTCCAATTCATAGTTTTAAAAATTAAAATTGTAGCTAAAAAATTAGGGCGCGATGCGAAAGAAAATGCATCACGCCTTTTTATTGCTTACGGCAGAATTTTTCTCTGACCTTCTTGCCCAAAAGCACCCTCAACCTCAGGAGGCTACCGCTGTACAACAATCTGCCTGGTAAATTCATTATAGGAATGATCTTTGAACAAATTCGTGACACCACAGTGATACACCTGAGCACTGTAAATATCACAGTCCAGCATCTTTCCTGCGATATCCGAAAAAGGACTGAGCTCTAAAAGTTCCGATGCATCTGCCATTTTGGTGATAATAGGCAATCGGCTTTTTTTCTTAATTTCCGTGAGCAGTACAGAAGCTTTTTTATGAAACCCCAGAACCCGGATATAACATGCTCCATTGGCGGAAACTACAGACTTCCTTACCATATCCTCTTTAATTCCCAGTAAAATATGCATCAGTGCCCGCCGGATCCGGGTTTCGGTAAACTGTCTGGTTTTTAATTGTGTAATAAAACCCTCCAGACCCTCATAGGAATTCCTCAGATTGTATATTCTTTTAGCCAGATCTTCGGAGACATCAAAAAACTGGGCTAGTTCCTGCCAATCCATTACAGACAAAAGCCGATAGTGCAGCATCTGTGAAAAGTCAGCGCTTTTTACCGGAAAAGCCCGGTTTGATTCCCTTTTTAATATAGCGTAAACTTCATCAGGCACCTGTCCTTTTATTGGATCCGGCAGTTTCCTTCGTTCTTCCAGTATCACCCGCCTTATCGCGGTTGCGGAACTGATGCCGAAATGGAGGGATGGATCGTGGTAACCGCTGGAAATCCGCTCTATGGTAACCGGTTGCATACTGCTATTTAGCTTTTTCAAGGCTTTCAGATATTCGATGCCCAAAATGTTATTGGGTGAATCCAGCACTTCTTTCCACAGGGATACACGGTCCTCCTTTTCACTTCCATACAATGCCGCAAGGCAGGAGAGCAGCGCTTCTTCTCTGGCTGCCGGGAATGATTTGCCTTCAGACAGCATGGCTTTTAATGCATTTTTGTATGGAAGGGGCTCTGCTGTCAGAACTTCTGCGATCTCGTCCAGAACCTGAATGTCACCGCACTCACTGCCAAAGCAGACAGCATCTGCAATTCCAAGAGAATCTAACAGGGAAACGGCGCCCAGTGCAAAATACTCCGCACTCCCACAGGCGAAACATGCCGGAATCTCCAGCACCAAATCTGCTCCGCACGCCAATGCCATTTCGGTTCTTGCAAACTTATCTATAATCGCCGGTTCCCCCCTCTGCAGAAAGTTCCCGCTCATAACAACCACCACAAATCCGGCACCTGTTTTTCTCTTTGCCTGCTCTAAATGATATCTGTGTCCATTGTGAAACGGATTATATTCCGTTACCAGTCCAACAACCTTCATATATGTTAATATCCTCCGTTCTGTAAGCACAAAATTGTAATATTTATCTACCGATTATAACACATTCCATACACTTCGTACATCACTCTTGTAACCGCACAGAATTTAATCAGGTACCTTTTTATTCCTTCCAACAAAACGAACAAATCAATACAATCAAAAAATAAACAACAAAATGCAAAAGCCAATTTTTAAAAAAGTTATCAAAAACCAAAAGGTTTGACTCCAAAAAACGATCTGTCAGACGAAAAAACTCCTTCGGATATCAAAAGTTTATCCAAAAATACAATTTTATCCCCGGTGTATGGAAAAAGATACACCATAACGGTTGAAATTAGCCATTTATAGGGCTATAATTAAAAAGAATGAAAGGTTGTTAAACATTGTTAAAATATTAATTAACTTGTATGCCCATATGGTATCATGTATAATATTTTTATGACGGTTTTGGGACCTAAAACACGAAAGGAGTCAGAAATCATGGGATTTATTGACGTAATCAAAGAAAGAGCGAAATCAAACAAAAAAACGATTGTACTGCCGGAAACAGAAGACCGCAGGACATATGAAGCAACTGCCCAGATCTTAAAAGAAGGCGTTGCAAATGTAGTTCTGGTAGGCAGCGAAGAGGCAGTTAAAAAAGGCAGCGAAGGATTAGACATTACAGGAGCTATTATCGTAGATCCTGCAACTTCAGATAAGACAGCAGGCTACATAGACAAGCTTGTAGAATTGAGACAGAAAAAAGGCATGACACCGGAGCAGGCAAAGGATATTTTATTAAACCAGTACCTGTACTATGGCGTTATGATGGTTAAAATGGGGGATGCAGACGGTATGGTATCCGGAG
Organism: Robinsoniella sp.; assembly: GCF_034124845.1. Taxonomy (NCBI): domain Bacteria; kingdom Bacillati; phylum Bacillota; class Clostridia; order Lachnospirales; family Lachnospiraceae; genus Robinsoniella; species Robinsoniella sp. The sequence goes on along the minus strand of NZ_JAWYAJ010000366.1, from coordinate 11,124 downwards.
CATGTCACTCTACCGCAGATACATTAAGACCATGCCTTCAGATTTTAAAAACAAAACCAGGTACAAAGTTAGTATCCGCATTCTTCCTGATGGCAGTACCAAACTGCGAATATGGTGCAAACGGCACATTTATTTTCGCAGATGCAGGATTAAACCAGAACCCAAATCCGGAAGAACTGGCAGCAATCGCAGCTTCTTCTGCAGAATCTTTCCAGTTATTAGTAGAAGAGGAACCGATCGTAGCTATGCTTTCCCATTCTACCATGGGCAGTGCAAAACATGCAGATGTTGACAAAGTAGTAGAAGCAACCAGAATTGCAAAAGAACAGAACCCAAATCTGAAATTAGACGGTGAATTCCAGTTAGATGCTGCAATCGTACCTAGCGTTGGCGCTTCCAAAGCTCCTAACAGCCCGGTAGCAGGTAAAGCAAACGTATTGCTGTTCCCAGACCTGGATGCAGGAAATATCGGATACAAATTAGTACAGAGACTGGCAAAAGCAGAAGCTTACGGACCTGTAACACAGGGTATTGCAAAACCGGTAAATGATTTATCCCGTGGATGCAGCGCTGAAGATATCGTTGGGGTTGTTGCAATTACAGCTGTTCAGTGCCAGGCTCAATAGGAAGATTTTACCTACATAATTATATGGAAGTTCTAAAAGAATATAATAAATGAAAAGAAAACCAATGGAGGTATTTTTTAATGAACGTATTAGTTATCAACTGTGGAAGTTCATCTCTTAAGTATCAGTTAATCAACGCTGATACAGAAGATGTATTGGCAAAGGGGCTTTGCGAAAGAATTGGAATCGAAGGAAGCAGACTGGTTTATCAGCCAAAGGGCGGAGAAAAAGAAATTACCGAAAGCCCGATGCCGACTCACAAAGAAGCAATCAAAATGGTACTGGATGCATTGGTAAATGACAAGACCGGCGTAATTGAAAGCCTGAAAGAAGTAAAGGCCGTAGGACACAGAATCGTACACGGCGGCGAGAAATTTGCTTCCTCTGCAGTCATTACAGAAGATATGTTAAAAGCAGTGGAAGAGTGTAATGACCTTGCACCTCTTCACAATCCTGCAAACTTAATCGGTATTCGTGCGTGCCAGGAATTAATGCCTGATGTACCGATGGTTGGTGTATTCGACACTGCATTCCATCAGACTATGCCTGAAAAAGCATATATGTATGGTCTGCCTTACGAATATTATGAAAAATACAAAGTTAGAAGATATGGTTTCCACGGAACATCCCATAATTTTGTATCCAAAGAAACAGCAAAATTCTTAGGACTTGATATCAACAATTCCAAGATTATTGTCTGCCATTTAGGTAACGGAGCATCCATTTCCGCTGTATTAAACGGCAAATCCATTGATACTTCCATGGGATTGACTCCTCTTGAAGGACTGGTAATGGGAACACGTTCCGGTGACATTGATCCGGCTATCTTAGAGTTCCTGTCCAAAAAAGAAAATATGGACATTGATGACTTAATGAACATGTTAAATAAAAAATCCGGCGTTTATGGTTTATCCGGAATCTCAAGTGATTTCCGTGATCTGGAAAATGCTGCTGAAGAAGGAAATGAAGCTGCTATCCTTGCAAGAGCCGTATTTAATTACCGTGCCGCAAAATATATCGGCGGATACGTAGCTGCCTTAAATGGTGTTGATGCAATCGCATTTACAGCAGGTCTGGGTGAAAATGACTCTCTGGTTCGCCGTGATATCATTGCTTATCTTGGATACCTGGGCATTACTTTAGATACAGAAGCAAATAAAGCAAGAGGCAAAAAGACTCTGCTTTCCACACCGGATTCTAAGGTTAAAGTTGTTCTGCTTCCTACCGATGAAGAACTTGCAATCTGCAGAGAAACCGTTGCACTGATTTAGTTATTCATTAACGGTTACGTGCAACTGACGCAGGTAACCGGGTGCTTCAAACACAGTTAACTGCGTTATAATGTACAGGCAATAAGGCGGAGACTTGCACAGACTCCGCCTTATTTTAAAATGTAAGTTTATCCCACTTTATTGTAAAATTATGTTGACAAAAACATTTTGCATATGTATAATAATTTAGGTGTGGATAGGAGGTCATAATGCTGATAGACTTAAACGGTGTTTTAAAAAACGACGAATTAGTAATGCAGACTGATGCAGGACTGGAGCTGGAGACTTTCGTTTCAAAGCTTGGCAGTTTTCCTATCATTGGCAGTACCCCCGTTTCTTTACAGATACAGAACAAAGGGAACAGGAAACTGCACATAACAGGGGAAGGGACAATCACTGTTTTGATTCCCTGTGACAGGTGTCTGGAAGTTGTAAAAACGGATATCAAAGTTCATATTGATAAAGAAATTGATATGAACATGGATGAAGCAGAGCACCAGAAAGCACTTGATGAACACAATTATATTGATGGATATAACCTGGATGTGGATAAGCTTGTCTATGGCGAGATGTTATTGAATTGGCCGATGAAGGTTTTATGCAGTGAAAGCTGTAAGGGAATCTGTAATCAATGCGGCGCCAATTTAAATCTTGGGACTTGCAGCTGTGATCATACAGATTTAGATCCAAGAATGGCCAAAATCCGTGATATCTTTAGCAAATTTAAGGAGGTGTAAACCATGTCAATCTGTCCAAAAAATAAATCTTCCAAAGGAAGAAGAGACAAGAGAAGAGCAAACTGGAAAATGTCTGCTCCAAATTTAGTAAAATGTGCTAAATGCGGCGAACTCATGATGTCTCACAGAGTATGTAAGAACTGCGGAACATACAATAAAAAAGAAATCATATCCACAGAAGCATAAGATATGATAAAGCATCTCGTTGGAGATGCTTTTTTTACGGGCTTTTCTCCTGTTTTACAGTCCTTTTACCCAGAAAATCAATAGAACTTATGCACTTCTTAAGATTCTCTAAAAATATCTATTGATTTTCTGTATGATGTTTAGTATATTAGTTAATAGAAATACGAGGAGGAAATAATATGCAGGAATTAGTTCGGGTCGTAGTCGATGCTATGGGTGGTGATCATGCCCCGGCAGAGATTGTTAAGGGAGCCGTAAACGCAGTGAATGCGAGAAATGATATTAAAGTATTCCTGGTAGGGCGCTCGGAAGATGTACAGAGAGAATTATCCAAGTACACCTATCCAAAAGAGCTAGTGGAAGTTGTTCATGCTGATGAAATTATTGAAACAGCAGAACCGCCGGTTATGGCTATTCGAAAGAAAAAAAGTTCTTCCATAGTACTAGGGTTGAATCTGGTAAAAAAAGGAGAAGCAGACGCTTTTGTTTCTGCCGGAAGTACCGGAGCCGTATTAGTCGGCGGACAGCTTATCGTTGGGCGCATTAAAGGAATTGAGCGACCGCCTCTGGCACCACTGATACCCACTAAGACCGGTGTTTCATTGCTGGTTGACTGTGGCGCTAATGTAGATGCAAGACCATCTCATCTAGTACAGTTTGCAAAAATGGGTTCTATTTACATGGAGAATGTAGTAGGTATTAAAAATCCAAAAGTCGGTATCGTCAATATCGGTGCAGAAGAGGAAAAAGGCAACGCTCTGGTAAAAGAGACATTTCCACTCTTGAAGGAATGTAAAGACATTAATTTTATCGGAAGTGTGGAGGCCAGAGACATTCCGGCTGGCGTATGCGATGTCATCGTTTGTGAGGCATTTGTCGGGAATGTAATTTTAAAGTTGTATGAAGGTGTGGGTGCCACCCTGATCTCTAAAGTCAAGGCAGGCATGATGACAAGCCTTCGCAGTAAGATTGGCGCCTTACTGGTAAAACCGGCATTAAAAGAGACATTGCAATCTTTTGATGCAAGTCAATATGGCGGTGCACCTTTACTTGGGTTGAATGGCCTTGTGGTAAAATCTCACGGCAGCTCGAAGGCGCCTGAGATTACCAATTCCATTGTTCAATGCGTACAGTTTAAACAGCAGAAGATCAATGAGAAAATTAAAGAAAAAATTAAAGTAGATTAGTAAAAGAGAGGATTGATGATTATGGAATTCGAAAAGTTACAGAAAATTATTGCCGAGGTACTGAATGTGGATGCAGATGAGATCACAATGGAGACAACATTTGTGGATGACCTGGGAGCTGACTCCTTAGATGTATTTCAGATTATCATGGGAATTGAAGAAGAATTCGATATTGAAATTCCAAATGAAGAAGCAGAGAAAATTGTTTCTGTAGGCGATGCGGTAGAACAGATCAAAAGTGCAATCAACTAAAACGGTTTTTATGAGGGTGTTGCAAAGCAGCACCCTTTGTTGTATAAGGAGGAAATTGTTAAGTTTGAAACAAAAATCATTTCAAACTTTCTATTTAGGCAGTACCGCAGACATGTCTGCGGCATGCAGGAGGTATAACTATGAAATCAATCAGAAAATTAGCTGAGCTGGAGAATCGAATCGGATATAAGTTCCGCAACTTCGACCTGCTGGTACAGGCCATGACTCACAGTTCATATGCAAATGAACACAAAGCCGCTAAAATGAAAGACAATGAACGCCTTGAATTTTTGGGGGATGCAGTGTTGGAAGTTACCAGCAGTGAATATTTATTTCACAATTACCCGGATCTGCCGGAGGGCGACCTGACAAAGCTTCGTGCCAGTATCGTCTGTGAGCCCACTCTTGCCCTGTGTACGAAAGAAATTGAACTGGGCAGCTATTTACAGCTTGGGAAGGGAGAAGAGCATACCGGAGGCCGTCATCGCGATTCAATCGTATCAGATGCCATGGAAGCTCTCATAGGTGCCATTTATTTAGATGGTGGTTTTGCTAATGCAAAAGAGTTTATTTTAAAATATATAATGAAAGATATTGAAAATAAGCAGCTCTTTTATGATAGCAAGACTATCCTGCAGGAAATTGTACAAAGAGATTTTAAAGGTGATGAGATCGTATATACCCTGACAGGGGAAGAAGGCCCTGACCATGATAAGAAATTTATTGTAGAACTGCATATCGGTGAAAAAAATGCAAGCCAGGGAATTGGACGTACCAAGAAAGCTGCTGAGCAGGAAGCGGCATACCGCGCAATCATCGACTTGAAAGGAAAGACAAAAGAGATATGTACTTAAAAAGCATAGAAATACACGGCTTCAAATCTTTTGCCAACAAAATTGTCTTTAAATTCCACAATGGCATTACCGGAATCGTGGGACCCAACGGCAGCGGTAAGAGTAATGTTGGTGATGCGGTGAGGTGGGTACTTGGTGAGCAGCGTGCAAAGCAGCTGCGTGGTGCCAATATGCAGGATGTTATCTTTTCCGGAACGGAAAACCGGAAACCCATGGGATTTGCATCAGTAGCCATTACACTGGACAATGAAGACCACCAGCTTCCCATTGATTATAATGAAGTAACCGTAACCAGAAGAGTATACCGCTCCGGCGAAAGTGAATATCTGATCAACGGCACCACCTGCCGCTTAAAAGATGTCAACGAACTCTTTTACGATACCGGTATCGGTAAAGAAGGCTACTCCATCATCGGGCAGGGACAGATCGATAAAATATTAAGCGGAAAACCGGAAGAGCGCAGGGAGCTTTTTGACGAGGCTGTGGGAATTGTAAAATACAAACGCCGGAAGGTAGCAGCACAGAAAAAGCTGGAAGATGAAAAGCAGAATCTGGTCCGTGTAAATGATATACTGTCCGAATTAACCAAACAATTAGGCCCCCTTCAAAGGCAGGCGGAAACTGCAAAAGTCTATCTGAAGAAAAAAGAAGAATTAAAAGCAGTGGATGCCAATATGTTTTTAATGGAGATGGATCGTATCCGAACCCAGCTTCGTGAAATTGAAGAAAAGATCTCCATTTCCAATCAGGATCTCCAGTCTACAAAAGACAATTATGAAAGTGCGAAAGTAGAGTATGACCGGATCGAAAAAGAAATGGAAGAGTTAAGTGCCAGGATTGAGGAGCAAAAGGAACGCTCCAATAAAAACCAGCTGTTAAAACAGCAGTTAACCGGCCAGATCAATGTCTTAAAAGAACAGATCAATACGGCGAAGTTAAATGATGAACATCTGCAGAACCGTATTCTGAACATTCAGAAAGAATTAGACGGGAAGACACAGCAAAAAGAATCCCAGCAGGCAGAGCTTTCCCTGTTAAAGGAACAGCTGGATAAAGTCCAGGCGGTAGAAGTGGAAAACAGAGCGGTGGGCTTAAAGCTTCAGGAAGACACCGGTATCCCGGAAAGCCATATTGAAGAAGGCAAAAACCAGATTATCGAATTATTAAACCAGAGAGCTTCCACAAAAGCCAAGCTGCAGCGATATTCCACCATGATCGAGCAGATTCAAATTCGTAAGGCGGAACTCAGCCAGAAGATTTTGAAATTAAAAAGTGAAGAATCCGAGCAGGAAGAATCCCTGGCTGCATACCAGAAGGACTACACAGAGGTTTCAGCACGTATCGATGCACTGTGTGAGGAGAGTACAAAATACGACAGTGAAGTGTCCGGACTCCAGCAGATTCTCGCCAAACAGAATGAGCAGATGGAAACCGGACAGACTGCTTACCATAGAGAGGAATCCAGACTGGAATCCCTGAAAAATATCACGGAACGATATGATGGATATGGCAACAGTATCCGCCGGGTTATGGAACAGAAAAGCCGGGAAAAAGGAATTATGGGCGTAGTTGCCGACATTATCAAAGTTCAGAAATCTTATGAAACCGCAATCGAAACAGCTCTGGGCGGCAGTATCCAGAATATTGTTACCGAAGACGAACATACCGCAAAACGGATGATTGATTTTCTGAAACGAAATAAGTACGGAAGGGCTACCTTCCTCCCGCTAACCAGCATTGGCAACCGCAACGGATTTACCAATGAGAAGGTTTTAAAAGAACCGGGAGTCATTGGTCTTGCAAATTCCCTGGTGGACGTGGAGGGCTGCTATGAAGGACTGGCAAAATACCTGCTGGGCAGAACAGTAGTAGTTGACCATATCGACAACGCCATTATCATTGCAAAAAAATATCAGCACACGCTGCGTATTGTTACCCTGGACGGAGAATCTTTAAGTCCCGGCGGTTCCATGACCGGTGGTGCATTTAAAAATTCCAGCAATCTGCTGGGCAGACGAAGAGAAATTGAGGAATTAACGGAAAGTGTTGCCCTGTTAAAAAAGGATATGGAAGAACTCCAGAAATCCATTGACGTTAACCGGGATAAACGGCGCATCCTGCGTGATAAAATCGTAGAGTTGAAAGACAGCCTGCAAAAAGAGTACATCGTCCAGAATACGGCGAAAATGAAGATTAAGCAGATGCAGAGCCGCAACACGGAGACGAAATCCGGATATGCCCAGTTAAAACGGGAATCATCCGAAATTGAAACCCAGATTGCTGACATCCGGGTGGAAGAATCCGAGATCCAAAAAGAACTGGAAACTTCTGTGGCCCTGGAGAAAAAAACAGAATCCCTGATCCTTGGTCTTCAAAAAGAACTGGAAGTGAAGAAGCAGGAGCTGGAAGCCCACAACGGCAAAGCCGAAGGAATTCATCTGGACCTGGCAAATTTAAAGCAAAAAGAAGATTTTATCCATCAAAATAGTACACGTATTCACTCAGAGATGACGTCCTTGCTGGAAGAGCGGGAATCCATTCAAAATGATATCCTGGAAAATGAGAAGGATATCCAGAAAAAAGCTCATGATATCGAAGAAATTGAAATATCCATATCCAAAGCAGCTGAACAGGAAGGGGAATTAAGCGGCAGAGTGAATGAGTGGATGGCACAAAAAGAAAACCTCTACGCCAGCCACAAGTCTTTTTTTGCCAAGCGTGAAGAAATGTCGGAGCGTATGGCTATGCTGGACAAAGAAAATTTCCGACTTGTCAGCATGCTGGAAAAGCTGGAAGAGAGTAAAGAATCCCAGATTAATTACATGTGGGAGGAATATGAGCTGACGGTCAGTACCGCAAGGGAACTGAAAGAGGAAGCTTATGAAAACCAGGCGCAGTTAAAAAAAGCAATCCAACTGCTGAAATCCGATATCAAAGGTCTTGGGAGCGTAAATGTCAATGCCATTGAAGACTTTAAAGAATTGTCTGAGAGACATGAGTTCCTCAGTACACAGCATGACGACCTGATAAAAGCGGAGGAGATCCTCCTTGGCATCATAGAAGAACTGGACAGCGGAATGCGCGCTCAGTTTAAAGAGAATTTTGCCATTATTCAGGCAGAATTTGACAAAGCCTTTAAACAGCTCTTTGGCGGCGGAAAAGGCAGTCTGGAACTGGTGGAGGATGAAGATATCCTGGAAGCAGGCATCCGCATCATCTCCCAGCCCCCCGGTAAGAAGCTGCAGAATATGATGCAGTTATCCGGTGGTGAGAAAGCGCTGACCGCAATTGCCCTGCTGTTTGCCATTCAGAAATTAAAGCCATCGCCGTTCTGCCTTCTGGATGAAATTGAGGCGGCGCTGGATGAGTCAAATGTTACCAGGTATGCAAAATACCTTCATAAGTTGACAAAGAATACACAATTTATTATTATTACACATAGACGTGGTACAATGGAAGTTGCGGACAGGCTGTATGGTATCACCATGCAGGAAAAAGGTGTATCCGCACTGGTATCCGTCAATTTAATTGAAGATGAGCTGGATTCTGATTAAAACCAGAATCAGTAGGAGGAAATCATTATGGAAGAAAAGAAAGGGTTTTTTAAACGGCTTGTAGAAGGGCTGTCAAAAACCAGGGCGAATATTGTTGCAGGAATTGACTCCATTTTCAGCGGGTTTTCCAGCATAGATGACGATTTCTATGAAGAGATCGAAGAAATCTTAGTAATGGGGGACCTGGGAATCAATGCCACAACCGCTATTATTGAGGACTTAAAAGCAAAGGTTAAAGAACAGAAAATCAAAGAACCATCCGAATGCAAGCAGCTGCTGATTGACAGTATTAAAGAACAGATGGATGTAGGCGAAACAGCATATGAATTTGAAAACAGACAGTCTGTGGTGCTGGTAATCGGTGTAAACGGTGTGGGAAAAACCACCAGCGTGGGAAAACTTGCGGGAAAATTAAAAGACCAGGGCAAAAAAGTAATTCTCGCAGCCGCAGATACTTTCCGGGCGGCAGCAGGAGAGCAGTTAACCGAATGGGCGAACCGTGCCGGTGTGGATATTATCGGCGGACAGGAAGGTTCCGATCCGGCTGCTGTTGTATTTGACGCCGTGGCATCTGCGAAAGCAAGACATGCCGATGTACTGTTATGCGATACGGCTGGCAGGCTTCATAACAAGAAAAACCTGATGAATGAATTAGGCAAGATCAATCGTGTGCTGGAGCGGGAATATCCGGAAGCATACCGGGAGACACTGGTTGTGCTGGATGGGACAACGGGCCAGAACGCCTTGGCGCAGGCAAGGGAGTTCAGTGAGATTGCAGACATAACCGGTATCATATTGACTAAACTGGATGGAACGGCGAAAGGTGGTATTGCGGTGGCAATCCACTCAGAGCTTGGTATTCCCGTTAAATATATCGGTGTGGGTGAAAGCATTGATGATTTACAGAAGTTTAATGCAGATGAATTTGTAAATGCATTATTCAACGTACAAACCCCGGCAAATTAGCAGAAAGGCGACAAGATGTTAACGTTAGATAAGTTTGAGGAAGCTTCCGAAGCAGTGAAGCAGGTTACACAGGAGACAAAACTGGTTTACAGCCAGTACTATTCAGAACAGACCGGCAATAAAGTGTTTTTTAAGCCTGAAAACATGCAGCGTACAGGAGCATATAAAATCCGCGGCGCTTACTATAAAATCAGTACATTGACGGAAGAAGAAAGAGAGAAAGGGCTGATTACAGCCTCTGCCGGCAACCATGCCCAGGGCGTGGCATATGCTGCAAAAGCATTTGGTGCCAAAGCAGTGATCGTAATGCCTACCACTACACCTCTGATTAAAGTAAACCGAACAAAAAGCTATGGTGCAGAAGTTGTGTTATACGGAGATGTATATGACGAGGCATGCGCACATGCCTATGAACTTGCCAGCGAACACGGCTATACCTTTATTCATCCCTTTGATGATCTGGCGGTAGCCACGGGACAGGGAACCATTGCCATGGAAATTGTACAGGAGCTGCCTCTGGTAGATTATATCCTGGTTCCAATCGGCGGCGGTGGTCTGGCAACAGGTGTATCTGCCCTTGCAAAATTGTTAAATCCCAACATTAAGGTGATCGGGGTAGAACCGGCAGGTGCAAATTGTATGCAGTCCTCCCTGGATGCAGGCGAAGTAACAACCATGCCAAATGTAAATACCATTGCAGATGGTACAGCAGTAAAAACACCCGGTGAGCAGTTATTTCCCTATATTCAGAAAAATCTGGACGGAATCATTACCGTTGATGACGATGAATTAGTAGTAGCTTTCCTGGATATGGTAGAGAACCATAAGATGATTGTAGAAAACTCCGGTCTGCTTACTGTAGCTGCACTGAAGCACATGGAAGTCAAAGGGAAGAAAATTGTATCCATTTTAAGCGGCGGTAATATGGACGTGATCACCATGTCCTCTGTGGTACAGCTGGGATTAATCCAGAGAGACCGTATCTTCACCGTTTCCGTACTTCTTCCGGATAAGCCGGGCGAACTGGTTCGGGTTGCCACCGTTATTGCTGAAGCTCAGGGTAATGTCATAAAGCTTGAACATAACCAGTTTGTAAGCACGAACCGAAATGCAGCCGTTGAATTAAAAATCACGCTGGAAGCATTCGGTACGGAACATAAAAACACCATCGTAGATGCACTGAAAGAGAACGGTTATAAGCCAAAGCTTATCCGTCCAAACCTGTAGGAGATTGAATTACATGTATAGGTGGCTAAAAAAATATGTCGATCCCTGGGCAAAACTCTATTCCATTATACCTCTGGTGTCCTGTTTCGTACTGAACAGCGTCATTTATTTTGGAACCCAGCATCTTTGCAAAGACTGGTATCACTATGATTTCACACTGGAAATAGACCGAATGGTTCCATTTAAACCGGGCTGGGTATGGATTTACGTGATCTGTTATTTATTCTGGATCGTAAATTATATCATGATCGGACATTTAGGAAA
>NZ_JAWYAJ010000365.1:0-2170 GCF_034124845.1 Robinsoniella sp. | reverse complement strand
ACCCAGTGAAGGTGCAATCATAGCCGCTGATATCGCCACAAAGGCATCTGATATTACGTTAGGGTTTATTGACCGTTTTAGCGGAGCGTTGGTTTTTACCGGTGATATCAGTTCAGTGGAAGCGGCAATAAAAGATATTATAAGGACAATGGAGCAGGATCTGGGATTTACCGGGGCGCCGATTACCAGGACTTAGAGTGTGATTGCATTCGCACTCCTTATTCAGAACTATTACAAGCAGGCTTGTAATAGGCAGAGGGGAAAGTGTATGAAAAAAGTTATTTTTATCGGTCAGACAGGCTGCGGCAAAACCACGTTGTGCCAGAAACTGAATGAACAGGCGATTAAATACCGAAAGACCCAGGCAGTAGAGCGCTATGGGGATTCTATTGACACCCCGGGAGAATATTTAGAAAACCGCCATTTTTACCATGCCCTGATCATGACGGCGGTGGATGCAAAAGTGATTGCGCTGGTTGCGGATCCCACATCGGAATATCGGGCAATTCCACCTGCTTTTGCAGGAATATTCGGAAAAAAGGTAATTGGCATAATTACGAAGATCAACCAGACGGATTCCCAGAGAATTGATAAAGCCAGAAAAGAACTTGTCAAGGCTGGGGCGGACCCTATTTTCGAAGTGGACACTCCGGAGGGAATTGGGATTCAGGCGCTGATGGAATATTTGGAAAAGGAGGCGGTGTAGGTTGAAAGAAGAATTGCTGAGTGTGGGGATAGACCTGGGAACCAGCACAACCCAGCTTATTTTTTCAAAGCTGCTTGTTGAAAATATGGCAACCAGCTATACCGTTCCACGGATGGTAATTACCCAGAAGCAGATACAGTATAAAAGCGATATTTACTTCACACCTCTTGTGGACCAGACGCGGATCAATTTTGATGAGGTCCGCAGGATTGTGGAAAAGGAGTATGAAAAAGCAGGCGTTAAAAAAGAGCAGATAGATACCGGGGCAGTCATTATTACCGGAGAAACTGCACGGAAAGAAAATGCCGAAGAAGTAGTAAATGCCCTTAGCGGATTCGCAGGAGACTTTGTCGTTGCAACGGCGGGACCGGATCTGGAAAGTGTGATTTCCGGAAAAGGAGCGGGGACGGATCTCTATTCCAAGGAACACCATTTGACGGCGGTCAATATGGACATTGGAGGGGGAACCAGCAATCTGGCGGTATTTCAAAGAGGAGATACGATTGATACCGGTTGTCTCGATATTGGAGGGCGGCTGATTAAGGTAGAGGCCAGAACCGGAAAGATCACTTATATAGCCCCCAAGCTTTTGCAGATTATCGAAAACGAAAAGATGCCTCTGGCTGTTGGTACAGTGGCTGACCGGCAGAATCTGAAGCCCATACTGGATATAATGGTAAGGGTGCTGGAGGCAAGTGTTGGGCTGAAGGAAGAAGATGCTTATTTTAAGCTGATGATCACGAACAAGAACATTCAGCAGAAAGACCAGATTCAATGTATCAGTTTTTCAGGTGGAGTGGCAGATGCGGTTTATCACCCGGAAAAATTCACAGATCCGTTTCAGTTTGGGGATATTGGAATTTTGCTGGGAGAGGCTATTAAGAATTCCCAGCTTGTCAGAAAACTGAAAGTGATAGAAAGCAATGAGACTATCCGGGCAACGGTAGTGGGAGCGGGAAGCCATACTACGGAGATCAGCGGCAGTACCATCACTTATACCAGTGATGCATTTCCGGTGAAAAACCTGCCGGTCCTGAAGCTCACACGGGAAGAGGAACAGCCGGAACAGCTTGCGGGAGCCATTAAAAGAAAGCTGGACTGGTTTCGGGTAGAAGAGAAACTTGTGCAGGTTGCAATTGCCATAGACGGAGAGGGCAACCCCTCATTTTCCAGGGTACAGAAGTATGCCAGAGATATCCTTAAGGGGGCAGAAGCACTGATAGAAGCAAAGCTTCCGGTGATCGTGATTGTAGAAAATGATATGGCTAAGGTATTGGGGCAGACGATGTACCATCTGCTGGATTGGAAAAAAGAAGTGATCTGCCTGGACAGTATACATTTGTCGGAAGGTGATTATATAGATATCGGAAGGCCGATTGCGGAGGGCTGTGTGCTGCCGGTGGTGGTAAAAACACTGGTGTTTAAGACCCAGTAAATTAACAATGCTGCAGTAAATGCGGCACA
>NZ_JAWYAJ010000364.1:0-15259 GCF_034124845.1 Robinsoniella sp. | reverse complement strand
TGATTGCAGCGTTTCAGGGGTTCTTCGTGAAGGCGAGTATGGGACTTGCAAGTGCGGTGATCGGAGGAATTTTGAAATGGGGCGGTTATGCGGCAAATGAAAAACAGTCCCCGAAGGCGCTGGCATGTATCGAAGCAAGCTTTATCTGGATTCCACTGGGACTGTGTCTGGTAATTGGAATTTTAATGTATTTTTATAATCTGGATAAAAAGAGGGCGGAAATGAGCAAGGTTTTGGACGAAAGAAGAATAAGTGTCAATCCTTAGCAAATTCCCCAAATTACACCACAGTTACATTTACCCCTTTGCTTTTTAAAAACTCCGCTATTTCATCAGAAATCCCGGAATCAGTGATCAGGCAGGATACTTCATGGTATTGCAGAAGCGAGACGGCTCCTTTTTGGGAAAACTTCTCGCATTCTGTTAATATGGTGGTGTGTTCTGCCTGTTCGGACATGGCTCGGATCACCTCACGACGCATTAAATTACTCCCGGTAAAGCCAAAACTTTCCTGGAATCCGTCTATACCGATAAAAAGCCTGTTTACAAAAAAAGTCCGCGCATTATGAATGGTTAACGGACCTACCACAGCCTGGGAATCTTTCTGGTAGGTACCGCCAAGCAGGATGACCTGCACCGTAGGATAGTGGCGGATATACCCGGCTATAAATGCAGAGTTGGTAATGATAGTCAGGTCTTTTTTGGTGCGTGCCAGTTCGTCGGCGAGCAGGATGCAGCAGGATCCCGATTCGATCATTAAGGTTTCCCCGTCCTGCACCATGCCGGCAGCTGCCCGGGCAATCTGTTTCTTTTTTTCATAATGAAATGCCAGATGGTAATTCATATCTTCCCGGGAACCAAGCACTGCAAATCCATGTTCCCTTTTTATCAAGCCCTTTTCCTCTAAGCTGTCCAGGTCTTTTCGGATTGTGACTTTAGAAACGTCTAACAGGTCGGAAAGCCTGGCTACTTCTATTTTATTTTCCAGTGTAAGCAGTTCTAAGATTTTTTCTTCACGATGATTCATCTGGCATCCCCTTTACATGTTTGGATTATTTTATTAATTATATCATAAAGAAAGTAAAAGTACAATCACCGGGTTTCGTAAGAAAGAGATTATGGGTTCGAATAAAAAATATTTTCCCAAAAAGATAAAACCAATTACCATACAAAATATGATACTATATAGCTATATGGTATATTGAGTAAGGAGGTGTTCTTATGCTGTGTCAGCAAAAAGGAGTATTGCCCGGATCGGATTTTTACTTTTTCACACCTTCGGCAGTGGCAAGAGAACGGTTGTTTTATTTTACGTCCCTGGGACATTTTTTCTGTGACCTGGGGTATCGCATAGAGCGGGAAGAGGACTATGGGAATTATCTGCTGCTGTTGGTGAAGAAAGGGCGGCTGATGATCTCTGTGGAAGGGAAAAAGTCTCTGGTAAAGGCAGGAGATATGGCATTCTTGAATTGTCATCTGCCTCATGGATATTATGCTGCAGGATATACAGAATTCCTGTGGATTCATTTTGACGGCTCCAATGCCGGGCAGTTTTACCGGGATATTATAAGTAATTTTGGCGGCAGGAATGTATTCTGCCCCGACCGTGTCAGGCAGATGGAAGATAAACTGCGGGAAATTATATCTAACTGCCGGTATGAGAAAGCAATTACGGAGTATGATGATTCCCTGAACATTTATCAGCTGCTGATTGAACTTTCCAAAAATGTAGTGGGCAGCGGGCAGCCGGTAGATGCAGCGGGAGAAAAGGTGATTGATGAGGCACTGCAGTATATCCGGGAGAATCTGAATAAAGAGTTGTCCGTGGGGATGATTGCAGATCATGTGGGAATGAGTGAATCCCACTTTTCCAGAAGATTTCGTAAGGTTATGAACAGTTCGCCAAAGGAATATATCATCCGGAAAAGGCTGAACGAGGCGAAGCGTCTGCTGAAAACGACCCCTCTGACAATTAAGGAAATTGCATTCTGCGTTGGATTTAACAGTGAATCACATTTTATCAATACCTTTACCGCACAAAACGGACTGTCTCCGAAAAAGTTCCGGGAATTTCCGTTGTAGGAAAAGAGCAGAAAATTACAATGTCATGGTCAGATTCTTTATTGGAATTTAGTTGATTTTACATTAATATATTTATAAAGTTATAAGAAATAAACTAAATTATCAAAAAATAGAAAGGAAAAGACTATGATATCAGAAAAAGAAAGACTTAGACTTCGCAATCTGGCTAATACCCAGCTGGAAATTGCAAACAGCGAAAAAAATTTAGTCAGAACAAAGGAATGGATTTTACATAACTCCTGTAAGGGACAGCGTCCCATGCTTCATCTGGAAATTGATAATTTTACACAGGAGGTATTGCTGCCGCAGATGCAGTGTGAGGATCCCATGGCACGAAAAATAGAAGAACGTCTGCTGCATAATTTTTACAACATGCAGGTGCTGGATGATGACAAAGTTGTGGCACCGTATTTTGGAGTTTGGTGGGATCTGGATTTAAAACCCTGGGGATTTCATGTAAAGAAAGAACTGGCATCAGACGGCGGCCTGGGGCAGCATTTTGCAGAGCAGGTGGAAGACCTGGGAGAAGAGATGGACAAATTCAAACCCTCTGTGTTCCGGCTGAAAACGGAAGAGACCAATGCATACTTCAAAGCTGCCCAGGATGCCTTCGGAGATATTCTTCCGGTAAAACACGTTGGAAAATCACTGACATGCTGGCTTACACAGGACATCGTCCATATTCTGGGAATGGAAAATATGTACTATGTGCTCTACGATTATCCCGATGAATTTATGCAGATTCTAAGTCAGCTGGCGGATGACTATCTGAAGTTTTTTGAAGAATGGCAGGACAGTGGTCTGCTGTATCCCACCTCAGGCTATGAAGAGTGCAATCAGGGCTCCATCTGCCTGAATGAGGAACTTCCGTCAGAGGGACCGGTGAAGCTGAACCAGATCTGGCTGCATATGGATTCCCAGGAAACCATCAACATTTCCCAGGATATGTTTGAGACTATGATCTGGGATTCTTATAAAAAGGTAGCAGATCGTTTTGGACTGGTTTCTTTTGGATGCTGTGACCCGCTGGAGCGCCTCTGGCCTTCTCTCAGCCAGTTAAAGAATTTGAGAAAAGCATCGATTTCCCCCTGGACGGATGAAGCCTATATGGGAGAAGCGCTTGCGGGAAAGAAGATCATTTATCAGAGAAAGCCAAGTCCAAACTATCTGGGGGTCGCCAGGGAACTGGATGAGGATGCGTGGCGCAGTCATATCATGACCACACTGAAACATGCTGAGAATTGTTCTCTGGAGTTTACAATCCGTGATGTTTATACGATTCATCATGATGTAGATAAAGCAAAGAGATGCGTTGCTATTATGAAAGAATGCATTGCCGACGCCTGGAACAGATAAGATCAGGACAGGCAAAAACTATGTAGCAGAAAAGGGGGATTTTTATGCGGCAGGACAAGAATATAGGAAAAGTTGGAAAAGATGGTCATATTGATTTTCTGACAAGAGCAGCATATGGCAGCGGCGATGTAGCTTGTAATATTGTATATGGGATGATCAGTACGCTGCTGGTTTTATTTTACACAGATTATGCGGGAATATCGCCAATTACCGTAGGGGCGGTAATGATGATTTCCAGAATATTTGACGGTGTGTCCGATGTCATTATGGGATTTATTGTCTCCAAAACAAAATCCAGATGGGGGCAGTCGAGGCCCTGGATATTATGGATGGCAGCGCCTTATGCCCTGGGGGCGGTTTTACTGTTTACGGTTCCTCATACCAATGAGGTTTTGCAGTTTATCTATATGTTTATCACGTATAATTTCTGCACCACAATTTGTTATACGGCAATTAATCTTCCATACGGGTCCCTGTCAGCCATGATGACCCGTAATTCCGGGGAACGGGATCTGCTATCCATTTTCCGCATGGGGATGTCACCTTTCGGGCGTATTATTGCAGTTACATTCACCTTGCCCCTGGTCAAATTTTTTGGAAATGACCAGATGGCTTGGATTAAGTGTATGTCCATCTGGGCGGTTCTGGCACTGATTCTGCTGATTGTCTGTTTTGCCAGGTGTAAAGAGAATGTACATATTGCGGCAAGGGAGAAGCAGGGGAAAGTTTCCATGGGAAAGAATCTGAAAGCGCTGGCTAAGAACCAGTACTTTTGGGCGGTGCTGCTTCTCTGGACCTTTCAGGGAACTACACAGACCATCGTAGGGACTATTTTACCGTATTATTGCAAATATGTATTCCACAATGATTCCTGGATGTACAGTACGTTGTATCTGATCGAGACCGTAGTTATTATTATCATAACTTTTTTATGCCCGCTGCTGCGCAGATATTTTACGAAAAGCAGACTCATTCTAATGGGGGGAATTCTGGTACTTTCCAGCCAGTTTTTGTTTATGCTCAATCCATATGATTATAACTGGTGTGTATTCACTACCGTGCTGCGGGGAATAGGCCAGGCGCCGCTCAGTGCCTTCATATTCGGTATGATCGGTGATGTAGTGGAATTCGGACAGTGGAAAACCCATCTGCGGCAGGAAAGTTTTATCTTCTCCGGCGGTTCGGTAGGGGCGAAAATTGGAATGGGGGCATCCCAGGCTGTAATTACAGGTATTTTAAGTCTGTGCGGCTATATCGCTTCCACCGGCGCAGCAGTTACGCAGCCTCAAACCGTTATACAGGGGATAATCGGCATATATGTCTTTGCACCGGTTATTGTGTGGGTATTCGTTTTAATTGTGGCATTCTTGTACCGGCTGGATAAAAAATATCCGGTGATTATGGCAGAGCTGGGAGAGCGGGAAGCCCGGGGGGAAATGTAGTGAGGAAAGGAATTTGTACTTACGAAAGAAATAAATAATACTTTCATAAGTAAATATAGTGTTGACAAACAGATGAAATAAAACTATAATCCTCTTATAGAAAAAGGAAGAGGAGATCAGTATGGAACTATTATTTGATACAGCCAATTTAGAAGAGATTAAAAAGTACAGCCAGTATTATCCGATAACAGGGGTTACCAGCAATCCCAGTATACTTAAGGCAGAGGGAAATGTGGATCTGTACGGCACGTTACGTGAAATCAGGAAAGTAATTGGCATGGAAAAGTCTCTCCATGTGCAGGTACTTGCGGAAGATGCAGATGGAATGCTCAAAGAAGCAGAGGCGGTTTTGAAAAATGTAGATGATAAAGTGTTTATTAAAATTCCGGCTACGGAAGAGGGATTAAAAGCGATGATGCTGTTAAAGTCTAAGGGAATCGGTGTTACAGCAACCGCCATTTATACCGAAATCCAGGGATTCATGGCGATTATGGCGGGGGCTGATTTCATTGCACCCTACTGTAACCGCATGGAAAATCTGGATGTGGATTTTGAAGAAACGATTGCTGATTTCCGCCAGATGATTGAAGAAAATAATTCTTCCTGTAAGATTCTTGCAGCCAGTTTTAAGAATATACGCCAGGTGAACCGTGCTTTTACTGCTGGGGCACATACAGCTACGGTACAGCCGATGCTGATGCACAGTTCTTTTGAAATGGCGGCAGTGAAGAAAGCAGTGGATGACTTTAAAGCAGACTGGGCAGCAGTGAGAGGAGACGTCTCTCTTACGGATCTGTAGAAAATGTGTTTCGAATGAAAGCAGGAGAGAAGGTGACTTTATGAAACAGTATTTGATTGCCCATGATTTGGGGACATCGGGAGACAAAGCCACGCTGTTTACCACAGAAGGTGAAATGATCCGAAGCGCAGTGGTTTCCTATGACGTAGATTTCTTCGGTGACAATCGTGCTGAACAGAATCCTCAGGACTGGTGGAATGCTTTTTGTCAGGCTACGGGAGAAATTCTGGAAGGTATTGACCCGAACCAGGTTCTGGCAATTTCATTCAGTGCCCAGATGCAGGGATGTCTGCCGGTAGATGAGCAGGGGATTCCTCTTCGGAAATCCATTATATGGGCGGATCAAAGAGCCGTGAAGGAAGCGGCAATATTAGAAGAAAAGCTGGGAGCAGACCACATCTATGAATTGACCGGTCATAGAGTCAGCCCAAGCTACACGATTGAAAAGCTGATGTGGCTGAAAAAACATGAACCGGATATTTATCAGAAAACATATAAGGTTCTTCAGGCAAAAGATTACATAATATTCCGCCTGACCGGAAAATTTGTTACGGATTATTCTGATGGTTCCGGTACCCAGGCGATGGATCTGAAGAAAATGGAATGGTCCCGGGAAATACTGGCTGCTGCTGAAATTGACGGTGATAAATTCCCGGAGTTACATAACGCTACGGACATCGCAGGAAAGGTTACGGCACATGCTTCTTCTGCCTGCGGTCTGGGAGAGCATACCCTTGTAATCTGCGGGGGCGGGGACGGACCCTGTTCTGCAGTAGGTGCAGGCTGTGTAAAAGACGGAGAATTATTTACTACCTTTGGCACCTCTGCCTGGCTTGGCGGCACTTCCACGGACCCCTTTGCAGACGAAGAGAAAGTATTGTTCTGCTTTGCCCATGTGATACCCGGAAAATACATGCCCTGCGGAACCATGCAGGCAGCAGGGAGTGCCTATTCCTATGTACGCCGCGTCATTTGTGACGGAGAAGACTATCATTTGCTGGATGAACGGATGAAACGCTCCCCGGCAGGGGCAAAAGGATTGATTTTCCTTCCCTATCTTCTCGGGGAGAGAAGCCCCAGGTGGAATTCCGATACCAGCGGAGCCTATCTTGGGATTCATCCGGAGCATACAAAGGATGATTATGTCCGTGCTGCGATGGAAGGCATCGCCATGAATCTGGAGTTGATTTTGAAGGCTTACCGCAGGAAAATGTCCGTTGATTCGATGATATTGACGGGAGGCGGAGCCAAAAGCCAGGTAAATGCCGGGATACTGGCTGATGTTATGCAGGTGGATTTCCAGGTGCCGGATCATGTGGAAGAAGCAACTTCCATTGGTGCAGCAATGATCGCCGGCGTGGGAGCCGGGGTATTTGGTAGTTTTGACGAGGTGGGCAAATTTCTGCATTTCCGTCAAAGGTATCAGGCAGACAGAGAAAAAGAAAACGTGTATGGCTTTGTAAAACAAAGATTTGAATTGGCTTATCAGGGGCTTTTACCTTTTTTTAAAGCTCATGAATGATAGTATGATTAATTTTATATGTTATCCTGCGAAGGCGGTTTTGAGAGTAAGATTTCGAAACCGTCTTCTTTTTATGAAATTTGTTCTATTTTTTACAATCATCTTAATTCTGCCAGGGGCTTATTCTGCGCTCTGAAATTATTGTATATGGAGAATGGAGAAGCTATAAAAATAAAAAGATGAAAATAAAATGTTTACAAATACTGTAAACGATGTTATATTGAGTTTACAAAATATTAGAACGGAGGAAACTATGGATTACGGTAAATTCACATTGGAAGAGTTAAAGAAGGGATATCGGTTTGACAAGGATAAGGAAGCCTATGTCTGTATATATTGTGAACAGACTTTCCCGGCAGGGCAGATTTTTTCAATGGATGGTCATTTTTATATGGCGGAGCACGCAGTGGCTAAACATATTGCAAAAGAGCATGATGGCAGCTTTACCCGGCTCGTGAATGCAGATACGAAATACAATACATTAACGCAAAATCAAAGAGAACTTATGACCTTATTTTATTCTGGGCTGACCGACAGTGAGATTGCTAAAAAATCCGGAATTTCCGATTCTACGGTCAGACGGCAGAGATTTACATTCCGTGAAAAAGCAAAACAGGCTAGACTATACCTTGCAGTTTATGAACAGGTGTTTGAAGAACATACGGAAAATGAAAATGCGTTTATTCCAATCCATGACAAAGCAATTTATGTAGATGACCGGTATCTGATTACGGAGCAGGAAAAACACCATATTTTAGAAACGTCTTTTAAATCCCTGTCACCTTTAGTACTAAAAAACTTCTCCCCAAAAGAAAAGAAAAAAATTGTTATTTTAGGTAAAATAGCCGAGGAATTCCAACGGGAAAGGCATTATAGTGAGAAAGAGGTAAATGAAATTTTGAAGCCGGTTTATGAAGATTATATGACTTTGCGGCGCTATTTGGTTATGTATGGATTTATGGAAAGAACGAAAGACGGGGCGGAATACTGGCTCACAGTGTAATTGTAAATGTATAATAAAGATAGAGGAGATCTGTATGAAACGAGTAGAGAAATCAGATATGGAAATAAACAGACCCAAAATAATAATGGGACCTATTGTTATGGACTGTGGAGTGGGAGATGCCAGAGTTCTTTCCGAATTTTATAGCAGGCTGCTTGGATGGACTCTCTCGCATCCGGCGCTAAATGGGACGGCTGCGATTACTTCGCCCCAGGGAAATGTAATGGCATTTCAGGAGGCAGAGGAGTATGAGCCTCCGGTCTGGCCATGGACGGCCGGAAGGCAGGGACAAATGATGCACTTTGATTTAGAAGTAGAAGATCTGGAAGAAGCCATTGGCTATGCGGTATCTTGCGGTGCGAGGGTGGCGGCAGAGAAATTCTTCGAAGATTCCAGAACGCTGTTTGACCCTGCAGGGCACCCCTTCTGTCTGGACACATACCGGGCGGAGTAAAAAGGGGTTCCCCAGCTGATTTAACTGATTCCGGCATGGGGAACTCTGCTGTTCACTGTAGTATTAAAATTCCAGGGGATAATCTCTGCATGCTTCCACATATGCCAGGATATTTTCCCATGGTACTTCCGGTTCCAGCAAATGGGTTGGTGCCAGGAAGAGCCTGCCGGAATTGCCGGCAATGTCCAGTAAACGTTTGACGGTTTCTTTCACTTCCCGGGGGGAAGCATAGGGCATGGTGGTCTGAGTGCCAATGGTGCCATGGAATCCAATTTTCCCCCCATATTTCCGGAAAATTTCCTGAAAGTCCATGCATTCACTTTGAATCGGATTCAGTACATCAATCCCGGCTTCAATTAAATAAGGTATAAATGGGGTTACATAGCCGCAGCTGTGGTAAAATATTAGAATGTCAGGATTGACGGAGCGGATTGTTTGAATTACCCTTTTTAAACGGGGTAAAATCCATTCACAGTAGAGTTCTTCGCTCATCATCAGCGTGTGCTGCATACCGATATCGTCACCCAGATAAATGATATCCACTCCTGCCAGGGCAAAAGATCTGGCACGAATCTGTGCTTCTTCCGTGACCTTGTCAAAAATGAAAGCAGCCATTTCCGGTTCACAGATCATATCCGACATGAGATTTTCCATGCCCCGGATGTACCAGGAGGTTTCCCAGATGGTTGTCTGCATATTGCCTACAGCAGCCAGACCCTCTTCGTGTATTGCCTTTACCTGTTTTGGCTGGTGGGAAGCATCTCCTGCGGAAAAATCGGGGAAAGGAAAGGCTTTCAATTC
Source organism: Robinsoniella sp. (assembly GCF_034124845.1). NCBI lineage: Bacteria > Bacillati > Bacillota > Clostridia > Lachnospirales > Lachnospiraceae > Robinsoniella > Robinsoniella sp. The sequence continues at coordinate 5,801 of NZ_JAWYAJ010000364.1, read as the reverse complement.
TTCCAGATCCTCTGCCAGATCCAGGGGATAGCGCATTCTTGTCATATGCTTCGCAGCGGCACTTCCCGGTTCATGAGCAATCCCCCACAGATCGATATGGGTTCCTTCTTTTAGACCATATGGATAGTATTTTAGAAACTGCTTGGGATTCGCTTCAATGGCGATATCATCCACGTTTCGCCAGGGCATCTGAAAGTATTCCATATAGTTCTGATCACTTCCTGTTTTTTCATGATAGGTTTCCACCAGTTCCGGGCATAAATTGAATTCAACAGGTACTTCCTGGTAAGGTTTTCCTCTCAGCATTGCAATTAAATTTTCTTTTTTTGTCATCGTATCACCTGTTTTTAATCCTTTCTTAGTCTCATGGTTAATAAAATTCTTGATCTTATATTTAATGAAATTCTTGATCTTATATCTAAATTAAATTTCTGAGTTCATATATAATCAGATTCTTGATGTCATATTTTATAATTTCTGATTCTGGTTTTTTCTATATTGACTTATTCACATGGTAGCATATATGATTAGAAATAAGAATGGGCATTTTGGCATGTGCATGTCATTTTTGGAAATAGAAAGGGCGATGAATAATGAGAATACCAGAGCAGCTGTATCGCAATCAAACCATACATTATAATATAACCCACAGTCCCCAGGATGGTGTTTTAAGCTGTGGCTTCCTGCATAAACCCAATGCAGGTTTTTCCCAATCGGGACTTGTATTTGAACACTACGGTGCATTTTTGCTGTTAGACGGATCAGGGACTTATACGGATTCGGAAGGATATGAATATGAATTGGAACCAGGTGCGTATGTGCAGAGGCTGCCGGGCAGGGAGCATACTACTTTGGTAAATCCCGATGGAAAATGGCTGGAGTTTTTTGTTTGCTTTGGGAAAAGAACCTATGAAAATCTAAGGGATTTGAAGTTGATATCAGACACACCAGTAGTATATCCCGGTTTAACGCCCCATACTTTTCAGAGGTGCAATTATTTAATGGGGTGTTTTCAAAGACTGACAGAAGACCAGCTGTCGGTTTTGTACCTTTACAGCCAGGAATTTGCAATCGAGATGTTTCGGTATGCCAGAAATTTATATGTGGACGGCAGGGAATTTGCCAAAATGCAGGATGCGGAGGAATTACTCAACCAGAGAAAGCCCCGGTTTTTAAATGTCAGGGAGGTTTCGGAACATATTGGAATGCCTTATGACACATTTCGCAAAAAATTTAAAGAAATGTACGGAATTTCACCGGGGGCATATCAGATAGACAGCCGTATTAATTATTCGAAAACATTGCTGCTGGACACTCAGAAAAGCTTGAATGAAATAGCACTTTTATGTAATTTTGCAGATGGATTTTCTTATTCCAAAGCATTTAAGCAGCGCTGTCATTTGTCTCCCCGGGAGTTTCGGAAGAATCATCTGAATATGTGATAGAAAAGGGATTTATTTTAATTTTTAAATATATGCGAATATGACATAATATTTATACAACATGACATTTTTATTATATGAAAAGTTAAGGACTGCCATTATAATAAGGTTCTATGCGGTGCAGAATTCTTCGGAGTTTTTAACGGAATGAAGAGCCGCAGCCGTGCGTTTGGATTTCCAGACGTGCTATTATAAAGAGATGGAGAGTCAGTTATGTTTTCGTTTTTACTAGTGATTATTTATGTTGCATTTATCAGTCTGGGACTGCCGGATTCCCTGGTGGGTTCCGCATGGCCTGTGATGCATTCTGAATTGGGCGTTCCTGTTTCCTATGCAGGTATCATTACCATGATTATAGCCTGTGGGACAATTGTTTCAAGTCTTTTATCAGACAGGCTGACCAGGAAGCTGGGAGCAGGATTGGTTACGGCTTTCAGCGTATTTTTAACAGCCCTGGCGCTGTTTGGCTTTTCCGTATCAGATTCTTTTCTTTTGCTTTGCTTATGGGCAATACCATATGGTCTGGGTGCAGGAGCGGTAGATGCGGCTCTGAATAACTACGTTGCCCTGCACTATGCGTCCCGCCATATGAGCTGGCTGCATTGTTTCTGGGGAGTTGGCGCCGCTGTCAGTCCGTACATAATGAGCTTTTGCCTGACCGGCGGCTATGGATGGCACAATGGTTATCGTGTGGTCAGTATAGTGCAGATTGTATTAACGGTAATACTCTTTATCAGTCTGCCCCTTTGGAAGCGGGGAAATACGGATCATATGCAGCACGCAGAGCTGGATAAGGAGGTATCTTCCAAACCCCTGAGCTTTGCACAGATTATCAGAATGAAAGGGGTTCCCCTGGTTTTGGTAACTTTCTTCTCTTATTGTGCGCTGGAACAGACTGCAATGTTATGGGCAAGCAGTTACCTGGTGCAGCATCGGGGTGTGGATGTGAGTATTGCAGCCAGGTTCGCTTCTCTGTTCTGCCTTGGTATTACAGCGGGAAGATTTCTATGCGGATTTATAGCAGATAAGATAGGAGATAAGCTATTAATCCGACTTGGTATTCTGGTTTCACTCATCGGAATCATTTTCGTTGCACTTCCGGTAGAGACCACGTTTTTGGCAATGCTTGGATTAATTATTACCGGGCTGGGGTGCGCGCCTACGTATCCGGCTATTATCCATTCAACACCCTTTAATTTCGGCAGAGAAAATTCTCAGGGAATCATCGGAATCCAAATGGCAAGCGCCTACGTAGGTACAACGTTTATGCCGCCGCTTTTTGGTTTCCTTGCGTCCGCAGTTAATATTAGTATTTTTCCGTTATACTTAAGCATCTTTGCAATTCTAATGCTGATTATGTCGGAGCGATTAAATAAGATCGTGGCGAAAAAATATGCATCTTCTAGGGAATGATTTCCCTGAGAATGTCAACACCCGCTGTGATTGCTTCAAAATTCAAATGGGAGTATCCCATAAGTATTTGATTGGAATGGCTGGTGTCAGAGTGTTCCAATAGATAATTTTCAACCGGGTAAATGCGGACGCCATGGTGTTCTATTTCCTGTACCAGTTCTTTTGAAAAGACGGTGTTGTGAAATTGAACGACCATATGCAGTCCGGCAGCCTGCCCGAGAATGTGAAACTCACCGGCAAATTGTCTTGTTAATTCCCGGATCAGATGGTTTCTGTTTTTGTGATAGTATTTTTTCATTTTCCAGATATGTTTTTCTAAAGAGCCGCCCCGTATAAATTCAGCCAGCGTATATTGGGACAGGGCATCCGTGTGCACGTCTGAGTACGTTTTCAGCGTTTTGCAGTCTTTCAATAATGGATCGGGTAGAATCATGAATCCCAACCGAATTGCCGGAGTCAATATTTTACTAAAAGAGCCGAGATAAATTACCCGTTCCGGGTTCAGCTCATAGAGCGCGTTTACCGGCGGTCCCTCATAGCGAAACTCACTGTCGTAGTCGTCTTCCACCACATAACAATTGTTAGCTTCAGCAAATGACAGCAGAGACAGCCGTCTTTGAATGGGAAGGATTCCCCCCAGAGGATACTGATGGGATGGGGTTGTATAAATAAAGGAAAGAGGATCAGCAGGGTTGAGAAGCTCCGTTTTGATGCCCCGTTCATCCGTTGGGTGGGTTTTTATCCTGCATCCTGCTGTGGTTATTACTTTACGAAGTCCCGGATGAGTCGGATCTTCTACGAGAACGTTTTTGTTTTCCTGATTCAGGAGATGGGCGGCCAGGGACAGGCCCTGGGTTGCGCCGGAGGTAATGATAATGCGCTCCGGTGTACAGGAAATACCCCGGGAACGGGACAGATAGCGGGAAATTTCTTCCCGCAGTGCCCAAACACCGGAAGAGCTGCAATAACCATAGGATGCGGCAGGAAGATTGCAGCAGGTATTCTGATAGAGCTTTGCCTATGCTTTTTGCGGAAATAATTCCAATGCAGGAACACCGGATCGAAAATCGATTCGCTGCTGTTTTTGAACTTCTTCTTTGTTATTTATACTTTTCTTTCGATTAAATTCGTCTTCACTCCGATACCCTTTTACACTATTCACAGGGAATTTTAAATCCTGCATACCTCCTGATACTACAGTGCCGGAACCATGGTGTCCCTCCAGATAGCCTTCTGCAATCATTTGATTGTATACTTCTAAAATGGTATTTCTGGATACACCTAAATCTTTTGATAGGCGGCGGGTGGAAGGAAGTTTTTCTCCGGATATCAGAGTTCCATTCAAAATCATTTCCCGAATCCGATTATAAATCTGCCTGTTGAGGGGCATTTTACAATTGCTGTCAATTGCTATCCACATAAAAATATATCCTTTCGTTAAAGTGGTTCTATAAAAATAGTAGAAAAGTGGAACTGTACAGACCACTTGCGAGATTATAGAATTATAACACACTTTATAAAATAAAAATATGGAGGATAACAAAATGATAAAAGTATCAACAGCCGTGAGAGAAGTCTATCCAGATGTCAAATTTGGCATTATGAAGGCTTATGGATTTCAGGAAAATACCGGGATTCCGGTAGAAGCTATGTTTCTTTCTGATGAAGCTGTCATTCCGGATTTGAAAATCCGGTCTGTTGAGGTTTAATGAATATGAAATCGAGTCCAGAGACCTTCCGTTCTTCTTACTTATATCTTGCAGGAGCCATGTTCATAGCGGGCAGTGCGGTAGTTGCCAGTAAAATCTTGGCAGGCTCCATGCCATCTTTTTTGGCAACGGAACTTGGCATTTTAGTAGGATTGCTGTTTTTAATTCCTTTGCTGTTCCTTGTAAAGAAAGAAACTTTCCAGACAGATTTAAAAACCAATGCCATACTTCTAATCCAGGCTCTTTTCGGTGTGTTTCTCTACCGCATATTCACGTTCGTGGGTCTGCAGTATACTTCCGCTGCCAACAGCGGCTTAATTACAAGCTGCTCACCGGTAATCGTAGCGCTGCTGGCATTTTTGTTCCTACGGGAAAAATTAACGATCACACGGATGATCGGCATATTGGTTGTGGTGATCGGGATGCTGGCAATTAATATTTATCCCTTTTTAAACAGCAATATGGAAAGCTCAAATGCAGTAAAAGGAAATCTCTTCATACTGTTGGCGGTATTATGTGAGGCTTTGTTTTCTATTTTGAGTAAAGTATCCTGTAAACCAATGTCCGCTTTGTACCGCACAACGATAATCACTTTTTATGCTTTTATTTTGCTGCTGCCTTTCTCTGTCTATGATGGATTGCAGTATGACTGGGCGGGCATAGAGCTTTCATCTGTAATTTGCGTGCTTTATTACGGCTTTTTTGTTTCCTTTCTCTCTTATGTGTTCTGGTTTAAAGGGATAGAAAAAGTCCCCGCCAGCAATGCGGCTGTTTTTACCAGTGTGGTTCCGGTCAGCAGCATTGTGTTGTCAGCGGTAGTTTTGAAAGAAACTGTTATGGCGGTACATATGGTTGGACTGGGGTGTGTGATTGGGGGGATTTTGATATCCTGCCTGGGTTTGGGTAGGAAACGTAAGGGTTTTGCTGATTGAAGTGAGTTAAATTTTCATCGAATCATACTCATAAGTGCCTGAAAAGCAGTACAAAACGCTTCCGGTCCATCTGTCCGTCCTTTTTCCTGTCCTTCCTGCTCCAGTGTTTTCAGGGCATCAAAATCTACAAGATGAGGTTCCAGGCTGATATATCCGCTGTATCCGCCCATATCCAGTTGTTTCAGGATAGAGAGAATCTGTCCGTCCCCTTTACCTGCCGGAACAACTTCACCGGTAGCCTTTATGGCATCTTTTATATGAAGATAGGTAATATAGGGTTTCAGCATTTCGTAAGCCTCCAGGGT
>NZ_JAWYAJ010000363.1:4231-4900 GCF_034124845.1 Robinsoniella sp. | reverse complement strand
GTCATCACAATATGCCAGAGAGAGATTAACACCCTCGTAGTAGCCCAGGTCCATTGCCCTTCGAATCAGGCTCTTAATTGCTTCTTTATTATAGTCAATTGGATAACGGACGTACTGTATTTTACCCCCATTGCAAAGCTCCCAAAACCTTCCTTCCAGATCCTGTTTTTCAATCGGTGTCAGGTCTTCTGTTACATGACAGTGAAAGCTGTTGCTTACGTAAGGGCGGTCGGATACATTTTCCACAATGCCAAACTGTTTGCGGAACTGCTCTACCTGCAGGCCGCAGAGGCTTTCGGCAGGAGTACCGTAAATTGCATACAGATAACCGTCTTTTTCTTTGTATTCCGTTACTTTTTTATTGATATACTCCAGTACTTCCAATGCAAATGCACCATCATCCGCAATGGATTTGCCATTATAAAGCTCCTGCAGTTCATTTAATGCTGTAATGCCAAAGGAGGAAGTCATCGGTTTTAAGATTTTTTTGATCTTATCCGTCGGCTTCAGGCTGCCGCCGTAGAATCCACCTTCACAGTAGCCCAGAGGATTTGTAGAAGCTTTCATTTCTCCCAGATACTCATAGGTCCGGATGTGGAGACTGCGGATCATTTCCAGATAATAATCCAGTACCTCATAGAAATCCCTGCTCTCCGCCCTTGATTTAGC
>NZ_JAWYAJ010000363.1:0-4221 GCF_034124845.1 Robinsoniella sp. | reverse complement strand
TTTAGCAAGAATCATAGGCAAATGAAGGCTGACTGCCCCTACATTAAAACGTCCTGTAAATACGGGTTTATCCTTTTCAGAAGCTGGATACATACCGCCTTCTTCATACCAGGGGCTTAAAAATGCCCTGCAGCCCATGGGGCTTATAACTCTGCCATACTGTTTGTACATACTGGAAATATAGCCTTTTCCCGTCATGGAAAGCCAGTCCGGATACATGGTTTTAGCGGAGCAGTCAATTCCGGATTCAAATACTTCTTCACATTCTTTTCCAGGTCCGTGAAGATTCTCATCATAGAGAAATACGATTTTCGGAAACAGTACCGGCTTTTTATTTCCCGGTTTCCCCTGTCCTTCTTTGTGTACATTGAGAAGGGAGACATTGCACATTTTTTCAAATCGTTCCGTACCAAGTCCCATAGTTACGGTGACGAACGGATAATCTCCCCTGGAAGACCCAACAGTGTTCAGCTTATATTCAATCCCCTGCCATCCCTGGTCAAAATCACGTTTCACTTTATCTGCAGCATAGTCTTCTGCTTTTTCCTCATAACCCTTCCAGGACGGATCACCATAGCTTAAAAATTCTTTTTTGTATTTTTCATAACTTTTGTTTGCATATGGTCCCAGTACCTTATCCACTTCCGGCACGGTAAAACCGCCATACTGCTGAGCTGCAGTACTTAATATAATATCACCCATAACATCAAAAGCTGTGTCCAGAGTCTTTGGCTCGTTATACCAGACATTTCCCATTTCAAAGCCGCCTTTTAAAACAGTTGCCACATCAAACAGGCAGCAGTTCATGGTATCCAAACGGGCGGACTGGTCATGAATATAGATGTATCCGTCCTTACAAGCCTGCAATTCACTTCTGGTCATGAAAAATTTGCGGTATAAATTTTTGTTTAACTCATTGAAAATGAGACTTCTCTTGGTAGCCACCAGCGCGCTGTCCGTATTGGCATTGCTTTTATCCCCGATATAACGGATTGACTGGCTCTTGGTATAGACATCATCCATCATATGTATGAAGTCCAGTTTGTAATTGCGATAATCACGATAACTCTTCGCTACACTGGGATTTACCTGTTCCAAAGCACCTTCCACGATATTATGCATTTCCTGAATGGTAATTCCGTCCCGGTTCATTTTATTGGCACGTTCTTTTGCAAACTTACAGATAAACTGAATCTCTTCCTCATCAAATTGATACAGGATACGCTCTGCTGATTTATTCACTGCTGCAATAATTTTATTTACATTAAATTCTTCCTGTGTACCATCTTTTTTAATTACAAACATCATGATTCCCCTTTACTATATATGGTATTCTTATATTGTTTTCATCATTCGCATCACAAGATGTTGATCTTAAACAGTATATACTAAAACACCATGATAGTAAAGGGGAAAAATATAGATATCCTTATTTTTTATAAACTTTTATAGAGTTACATTTACCTCTTGTCCATGATAAAGAACCGTTTTTCGCTTATCGCCACAAATAATATCGAATTCGCGCTGTTCCTTCATGCCCGGATAGGATCCCTCCTGCTCTGATATTTGCAGTGTTCTATCCACATCGCAATAAGTAAATTTAATCCTTACATATGCTCCTGTTTCATATCCGTAATCATCTCCTGCATCCTCATAAAGCCGGAAACTGCCATCTGCACCAGGATATACTTTTATTGCCAGAGGCTTTTTCAATTCCTGCTGGGCATACTGCAGTTCTTCCTGTGCAAGGGGTAAAATACTGCCGGCTTTTACATAGACCGGAATCTTGTCCATAGTAATGCCTGTCTCGATCTCTTGTCCGCCTTCCAGTTTTTCTTCTGTCCACAGATCATACCAGCTGCAGCCATCCGGCAGATAGACCGACTGTTTCTGCTCTTCCCTGAGCATAACACTGCCGGCACCGTAGAATACCGGCTTCATAACCGGGCAGATTAACAGATCCGGTCCAAACATATATTCATCTGCCCTGTTTTTTACCTTAGCATCACCGGCAAAATCAAACATAAGGCTTCTCATTATCGTACTGTTATCCAGATAGACACTGCCTGCAAGGGAATAGATATATGGCATCAATCGGTAACGCAGTCGAATAAATTTTTCAATTGCATCGTAAAATTCACTGCCTTTGTCCCCGAAATTCCAGATCTCCCTTGGGGTATCCGTTCCGTGGGACCGGTGCATAGGAAGGAAGGTGCCAAACTGGAACCATCTGGTATAGAGCTCACAGTACCCTTTATCCGCTGTCCCTTCATTATATTCACCCTTCCAGAACCACAGAGGATTTGGATTATCGCTGTTATTGCATCCACGGTTCCACCATGCCGAACCAACTACAAAGAAGCCGCCGATATCTAAGGTCCAGTAAGGCATTCCGCTCATAGCCATATTCAGGCCCTCTGCCACCTGCTGGCGCAATACCTCCCAGGTTGCGGAGATATCTCCTGACCAGAGCACAACACCATATTTTTGCTGGGATGCATAACCGGAACGGGTCAGGTTCAGCACACGCTTATCCGGTTTTTCTTCTCTTTGGTTTTCGAAAATCCCTTTTGCATGCATCAGGGCAAAAGCATTGGTTTTCGTAGCATCCAGATATTTCTTATGTTCCTTTCCAACCAGGTCATAACGCTCCCAGGGTTCGCGCTTTACTTCCCCGCTCCAGTCAGGACCGCTGAATGGCTCAGTAGAATCACACCACCAGGAATCAAAGCCGCAGGCGAACAATTCTTCACTTGCCTGTTTCCAATAAAACTTTCTGGCATTTTCATCAAAAGCATCATAGGTGGAATAGTCACCCAGTATGTATCCTGCGTCTACGAATTCCTGATGATTTACTCCTCCTTCTGCCATATTGGGCCAGACAGAAACCATGGTGTGAATATTCATTTCATGGAGCTTGCGGTTGACTTCCTTCATATTAGAATAGCGGGATGGATCCAGTTTCTTTTCCCCCCAAAGCCCGGGAACCCAGGTATTCCAGTCCTGTACAATACAGTCTAACGGAATATTTCTTCTGCGGTATTCCTCTGCCACCTCCAAGATTTCCTGATCGGTATGGTAAGCTTCCTTTGACTGCACATATCCAAATGCCCATTTAGGCAGCATGGCAGCCTTCCCCGTCAGGCAGCGATACCCGTCTATCACACCATCCATTGTTTTTCCTGCGATAAAGTAATAATCCAGCTGATCCACCGTATCCATGAAGAGATAAGAACCGTTTATGTCATCCTGAAAAGTCATAATGGAACAGCAGTCCGCCAGTATTCCATAACCCTTGCTGGATACGAACATGGGCATAGGAATCCGCATATTGTGCTGGTAGAGATATTGATTCTGCCCCCTGTGATTGTAAATTCCCTCTTCTCCCTGTCCTAAACCATAGATTGCTTCCTCTTCTTCCCAATGGAATCCCAACTTTGCCCGGTATGCCACCCGGTCCTTAACCTGCTTTAGATTCTCGATAAAGCTCCGCTCACCATCTACCGTTTTCACTCTTTTTACAACCGGCTTCTCTCCCTGGGTCGTATACCGGATAACATCCGTTTGGGTAAGCTGCTTTAAAGTCTCTGCAACATAAACCTGACCTGACCGTGCATCCTCCCAGATACAGGTCCCGTTTTCTTTCTGCCATCTGACTTTTAATTTTGTTGTATGTACAATTACCTCTGTTTCCTTCTCCGCAAATTCCGGCTTAACCGAATTCTTATATACCTCAGGTTCAATCAACAGAGACTGATTCTCCACATATTCCTTCTTTGTATACACAACCCGGATAATGTCTTCCCTGATTCCATAAAATCCATAGTTCCCCTGATCCGTCACGATCAGAATGCCATCTGTATTTTTTATTATTTCTACTATTTCCATAAGCGCCCTCCTGCAATACATCAATTTTGGTTATACCTATAGTATATAGAAGAAATATGAATTTGTATAGTAGATAAACAATATATGCCATGGATTTTTTACGCTTAAATTTGGACGAATTTGACTGTGGGGAAATAAAAGATCCTTAGAGTTACAACGAAGGTTTTGTAGTGTTCTATTAAATGCATTATATTTGGGTTTCGCTGAGTAAGGACGCTTTGTATACAGAGGTAGTGTACGGAAAGAGAAGGGGGCGGACCAGGACATTGATTTGGAATGCTTAACGCAGAACTGGCATTTTCTAACCTTCCCGAAGCGCTTTTTGGCGGCACG
>NZ_JAWYAJ010000362.1:0-4690 GCF_034124845.1 Robinsoniella sp. | reverse complement strand
ATATTCTTATTCTTTTTATACTCCGAATAATCAATCACATCCGGCTGGATAGCAAAAGTAACACCAAAGATTCCATAAATTCCAAGTCCGGTAACTACCAGCCCGGTCAGCAGGAAAAAGGAAGAAGACCTGCCCGCATAAATCATGATGTCTCCTGCAATATAAATGATGAGGCTTAGATACATCACCCACTTCTTTCCATATTTCCTCTGAAGTGCCGGCAGAACCAGGAGCATTGGAAGCCCCGAAAGAATTCCAAGAAGCCCTACAAGTGTCAGCCATTGTGTCTTTTGGAGATTATATGTAAAATAGTAAATGACCGTGGTACTTCGGAATACATACAGTCCAAAATACAGAAAGTTCAGGATAAAAAACAAGATACTCTGGTCTGTCAGCCCCTTCAGGCTTTCCCGAAGCGTCACCTTTTGCTCCTGCACAGTAGAAGGAACAACCTCTTTCGTACTGAGAAAAGTAATTATAAATATAATCATAGCCACAATTCCATACAGACTCATGGTGATCAGATATCCCCGGGCTTTGTCTCCTTTTCCAAAGAATTCCACCAATGGTGCAGTAATTGTCATAACAACCGCAGTCCCAAGCATTGCACAAATCATCCTGGTCGAAACCAGACAGTTTCTCTCATGCAGATCAGATGTGAGCCTTGGCACGATAGTATTCAGGGGAATATTTACAACGGTATACGCAGTACAGAGAAGACAGTACGTAACATACGCCCATACAATTTTCCCCGTACTCCCAAGCTCCGGAATATAGAAAGTCGCAATGGTAAATATGGCAAAAGGGATCGCACCTATCAGAAAATACGGTCTGCCCTGCCCCCACCGGGTATGAGTCTTATCCACAATAATCCCCATCCCCGTATCGGTAAGTGCATCAATAAATTTGGTAACAAGCATCAGGGTACCGGCAACAGCTGCCGATATACCAAATACATCCGTATAAAATATCATCAGATAGGACGCCATTGTACTGAATACAAGATTACACCCCAAGTCACCGATTCCATATCCCACTCTTTTTCTCCACTTTTTCATATTCATTCTCCTCTAAAAGACTTTCTGAATTTCTTTGCATTTATATCTTTGACAGTTTTTTCATGTCTTCTTTCAAGTTTTCATACATTGACTGGTAAACCGCATAATATTCATTGTATTTCTCATGGTTTTGCTGGTTAGGCATAATTTTCTCATCGAGAACCTGCCATTGTTTTACCTGTTCGTAGGTGAGCAGCCCTGTTCCAATACCAGCCAGCATTACATCCCCCATATTTGCCTCCACATCATAGATGGGGCATACCACAGGATATCCCGTTACATCTGCGAAAATCTGACGCCATACCTTTGACTTGGTCACTCCCCCTGCCAGCAGAATGTATTCACCCAGATTTTCTCCGGTAGCTTCCATTGCATTTCTGAGGGAATATGCCACTGCTTCCAGAAATGCCCGGTACAGATGTGCCCTGGTGTGAGTCAGAGACAGTCCCAGAATGGTTCCTTTTGCATCAGAATCCCACACAGGGCTTCTTTCCCCCATAAAATACGGCAGCACCACAAGCCCTTCACTTCCAGCCGGAAGCTTTTCTGCTTCAGCATTTAATACATCATATGCCTTTGGACCACCCGCTTTTTCCGCCTCCACTTCGAACTGGCAGATCGTATTGCGAAACCATTTCACAATTGCCCCGGCTGTAGCTCCCCCTGCAAAATAATAAGACAGTTTCTTTGCGTCATACAGATAAGGCCATACAATCAGTCCTTTTCCCTTTACCGGTTTATCCGAAATCAGTGCCGCACACATCGAGGTTCCAATGGCAGCTGCATAGATGCCGGAATCAAAAACACCAAGACCTATATTTGCAGCTCCGCAGTCAATCCCTCCTGCTATAACAGGCATTCCTTCCCACAGCCCCAGTTCCTGTGCCATCTCCTCTGTAAGTCCTCCTACAATGTCCGTGGACTCAACCATTTTCTGAGGCATCATGGACAGCGGTATTCCCATGGCTTCCATCATTTCTTCTGACCATTCTCTGCGGTTCATATCAAAGATGCCTCCGATATTACCTGCTGAAGAATAATCAATGACAATTTCTCCTGTCATTTTATAGATGACATAGTCATTTGGCGGAAGAAACAGCCTGGTCTTTTCCCAGTTTTCCGGTTCATGGTTCTTCATCCAAAGAATCTTGGTATAGCCGTAGTAGGGATCTGCTCCATTGTGTGTGATTTCAAGCAGTTTCTCTTCCCCGATATTATCCAGCACCCAGGAAGCCTCTTCATCTGCCCGTCTGTCCATCCAGATCATACAGGGCCTGACCGGGTTCATCTGTTCGTCCAGGGGAATACCGGAGCCTCCGTATAGTCCACTGATTGCAATTCCCCTGATATCCCGGGGATTGATTCCGGATGCCTTAACTGTCTCCTTAATGGATGCCAATGCTGCATCCGTCCACACCTCCGGCCACTGCTCTGCCCATAATGGCTTTGGGGTCAGCACATCATATTCCTGCAGATTCTGGGCAATCAATTTTCCCTGGGTATCCATCAAAATAGTTTTCGTACCGGATGTTCCGATATCCGTTCCTAATAAATAATTCATCTTTCTTCCTCCTGGTGGGGTTTTTATACTGTTCATTTATGCTATTCCTATACCGAATCGCATTAGAAGCAGGTAAATGCTCCGTCCACAATAAAGTCTGATCCTGTTGTAAAGGAACTGGTATCTCCTGCCAGATAGACGCAGATAGACTGGAGTTCCTCTGGTCTGCCCATTCTTCCAAGGGGTGCCATTGCGTTCCACTGCTCAATCAGTGGCTGCAGGCTTGGTGAATTCAGGGTCAGTTCCGTCCCGATATATCCCGGGCTGATACAGTTAACCCGTACATTTCTCTTCGCCCATTCAATAGCCAGTGATTTCGTCAGCTGGATCACTCCTGCTTTTGATGCATTGTAGGAACACTGAGGCTGGGGTACATTTACAATGTGGGCAGACATGGACGCCGTATTAATAATGGAACCGCCGCCCTGCTTCAGCATCACTTTCCCTGCCGCCTGAGCCGTTAGAAATACACCGGTGAGATTAATATCGATCACTTTTTTCCACTGGTCATAGGTCATCTCTTCAGCCGGTATATTCATGCAGATTCCCGCATTACAAAAAGCAACATCCAGTCTCTGAAATTTGTTTAAAATCGTATCCATCATTGCCTGCACTTCATCCGGCTTTGTGACATCTGTTTTGACAGCAATGGTTTCAACTCCATTTTCTGCAGCAAGCTGTTCTGCAGTTTTTTCAGCCTCTTCTATATCCACATCCACAATCGCCAGATCTGCCCCTGCTTGGGCAAATGCCGCAGCAACTGATTTCCCGATACCTCTAGCTCCTCCTGTTACAAAGATTTTTTTACCGTCCAGTCTCATTTTTTCAATAATTCCCATATCGTTCCATCCTTTCTACACTTTTACGTATTTTGCTTTCTAATTTCCTTTTGCAAAAAGTTTCTGTTGTAGTCTGTTTACAACTTTGTTTCGCATTGTCTCTGTTTATAGGTCCTTTGGTAGTACCGTCTTTGAAATTTCAATTTATGTATTTTCATTTTATAAAATGATTTTGTAAAATGTAATTAAATAATAGCTCTTTTTTACAATATGTGCAAGATGGAATAATACTCAAAAATCCCATCTAATTTTTAGTTAAATTTACCAAAAGTCTTTTTGTAATTTATTTACATAAAATAATATGCTATAATGATTTTGCAAATCTATTTTACATAACTAAATAAAAGCTACGATTTACTTTTATAAAAGGAGTCTGTTATTATGGAAAAGTTTTCTCTTACCGATATAAAAAAAATGAACTATTCTGACGTTTATCATTTTATCTATGCCAATGATAAATGTTCCAAGCAATCAATTGCAAATGCACTGCAGATGAGCCTTCCTACCGTAACACAGCATTTAAACATGCTTCTGGAAGAAGGCTTTATTGAGACCTGCGGACAGCTTCAGTCTCAGATTGGCAGAAAGGCGGTTGCCTATACCATTACCCCTGCTGCCAGAGTATCCATTGGCGTGGAAATTCTAAAAAACAAACTGACCATCGCTATTCTGGACCTGTATGGACATATCCGGTTTCAGAAAGTCTGCAGGATCCCTTTTCAGGACTCGGCGGATTATTTTAAAGAAGTCAGCACCGAAATCAGGCAGTTTATCCTGGAACATGAAATCGAGGGTAAAAATGTTCTTGGAATTGCATTTGCTCTGCAGGGTCTGGTATCTCAGGACAGCCGGAATATCATCTATGGCAAAATTCTGGACTGCACCGGGCTGTCCATCGCTTCTTTTGAAAAATACCTGGACTATCCCTGCCGCTTTGTACATGACGCAGAGTGTGCTGCCATGACCGAACTCTGGGATCATCCGGAGCTTTCACACGCCGTATATTTTTCGCTGGGCTACCATTTGGGCGGCGCAATCATAATCAATGGAGAAATCCAGAGCGGGCGCACGGGACGGAGCGGCACCATTGAACATATGACCCTTGTTCCAGGAGGACTTCCCTGTTACTGCGGACAAATGGGCTGCATGGAATGCTATTGCTCAGCCAATGCCCTGCTTGCGGGAACCGGGGATTCCGGGAATGAGGATCTGGATGCATTCTTCGAAGCCAA
>NZ_JAWYAJ010000361.1:0-9606 GCF_034124845.1 Robinsoniella sp. | reverse complement strand
GTTCTTCGTTAAGACTTACAAACACCACTCCGGGTCAGTCACCTTCTCTTTTCGTACACTATCCACTGATACAAAGCGTCCTTACTCAGCAAACCCCCAATTTATTGTTTTATAACCGTATATGCTCACCGTATTCTAGCTAAGTAAACACCTAAATAGTTCGTAGTATATTTGTTCTGAAATTATAAGCTCTAGAGTCGCCCAGAGCAAATACGCCACTATACAGCACCAGAGAAGGAAACTCTTTATTTGTTCTGACGCCTTGAAGTTTAATGCACACCCGGTCTGAAGAACAATATATATCAATTAATAAAATTTAATCGGGGGTATTGTTGACAAGAAGCCCAACCATCATGTAAAATAAGCTTTTGAGAGAACATCACACTTTTCAGTTACGCTAAAATAATTTAATTTAAATAAAGGAGAAAATATCATGAGTAAGAAACCAACCGTTTTGATGATACTTGATGGATATGGATTGAATAAGAAGGAGCAGGCAAATGCAGTAGCAGAAGCAAATACTCCGGTTATGGACAAGTTGATGGCTGAGTGTCCGTTTGTAGAAGGTCAGGCAAGCGGCATGGCAGTAGGACTTCCGGAAGGCCAGATGGGTAACTCTGAAGTTGGACATCTGAACATGGGTGCCGGACGTATTGTATATCAGGAACTTACCAGAATCACCAAAGAGATTCAGGATGGAGATTTCTTCAAAAATGCAGCATTATTAGATGCAGTAAGAAATGCAAAAGAAAATAATACAGCACTTCATATGTTCGGCTTATTGTCTGACGGCGGCGTTCACAGTCACATTACGCATGTATATGGACTGTTGGAGCTGGCAAAAAGAGAAGGTCTGGAAAAAGTATACGTACACTGCTTCCTGGACGGACGTGACACACCTCCTTCTTCCGGTAAGGGATATGTAGAACAGCTGGCTGAAAAAATGAAAGAAATCGGCGTTGGGGAAATTGCATCGGTAATGGGACGTTATTATGCAATGGACAGGGATAACAGATGGGACAGAGTAGAACTGGCATACAATGCAATGGTAAATGGCAAAGGAGAAACAGCGGAATGCGGACCTTGCGGCGTTCAGAAGTCCTATGATGCGGACAAGACAGATGAATTCGTGCTGCCTACCGTAATGGTAAAAGACGGAGCACCGGTTGCAACCATCAAAGACAAAGATTCCGTAATCTTCTTTAACTTCAGACCGGATCGTGCAAGAGAAATCACACGTGCATTCTGCTGTGATGATTTCGATGGTTTTGCCCGTGAAAAGAGATTAGAACTGACATATGTATGCTTTACCGACTATGATGAAACAATTCCTCATAAAGAAGTAGCATTCCACAAGGTTGGTATTACCAATACATTTGGTGAATTCCTGGCTGAAAATCATCTGACACAGGCAAGAATCGCAGAAACAGAGAAATATGCACATGTAACTTTCTTCTTTAATGGTGGAAAAGAGGAACCAAATGCAGGGGAAGACAGAATCCTTGTGAAATCTCCAAAGGTTGCTACTTATGATCTGAAACCGGAAATGAGTGCTTATGAAGTTTGTGATAAATTAGTCGAGGCAATTAAATCCGATAAATATGATGTTATCATCATTAACTTTGCAAATCCAGATATGGTAGGCCATACAGGCGTGGAAAATGCGGCAATTAAAGCAATTGAAGCCGTTGATACATGCGTTGGAAGAACGGTAGCTGCTCTGGAAGAAGTAAACGGCCAGATGTTCATCTGTGCAGACCATGGAAATGCTGAACAGCTGGTAGACTATGAAACAGGGGTTCCGTTTACGGCACATACAACTAATCCGGTTCCGTTCATTCTGGTTAATTATGATAAGGACTATACATTAAAAGAAGGCGGATGCCTGGCTGATATTGCTCCTACATTAATCGAAATGATGGGAATGAAAAAGCCGGTAGAGATGACGGGAGAATCGTTGCTGATCAAGAAATAAGGTATGTTTCCATTGGAAAAGGGTTTTTTATCGCACAGCGGCTAAATGCGCTGGGATGCCTGCCGGTATCTCTCCGCATACCATTGCTGCTTTATGAGGCTGCAGGCTGGCAGCTTCATAATGATAAAAGGCTCTTTTTTCTATATGGCCCTGAATATAGGATGGAGGTTTTGGATATGGTAAAGGATATAGTAAAATCAGCGATTATGATTAAATTGAAGTGTAAGTCTGAGAGTCCGTTGATTTCACCGGCGGAGTTTTGCTGTGCATCGGGTGTGGCGGTGAAGGCGCTTGGGCTGGATGACGAGTTCGCCATGCATTTACGGACGCTTGGAACGGTAGGAGAAATGAAAGCGGTTTTATTTCCAAAGCTGGAAGCCGTAGAGGCTCAGAATCAGGATGATGGGGTAAACAAACGGCTTTTGCATTTGCTTCTTTCCTGTAAAGTGGAAGGTGAAGTGACGGATGAGATACGGGAAATTTTTGATATGGGCATGCACTGATTGTTGATTATTTTATGAAAAATATGGGTACACTACTCTCTAAAGGAGGGCAATGATCTATGTTTGAATATATACCAATTGTCGATGTTTACGGAAGAGAGATCCTGGATTCCAGGGGCAATCCTACAGTGGAAGTGGAAGTGCTGGCGGAAGGCGGTGCAATTGGAAGGGCTGCGGTTCCTTCAGGTGCGTCTACCGGGCAGTTTGAAGCCATGGAACTGCGGGATGGGGAAGAACGTTATCTGGGACAAGGTGTTTCCCAGGCTGTACATCATGTGAATACAATCCTTGCTGATGCAGTAATCGGTGAAAACGTGCTGCAGCAGACTACGGTTGATAAAATACTTTTAAGAGAAGACGGAACCAGGAATAAATCGAGAATTGGAGCGAATGCCATATTGGGAGTATCTATGGCGGTTGCAAAAGCAGCTGCCCAGTCACTGAAACTGCCGTTGTTCCGCTATATGGGCGGAATGCAGGTGGGTGAACTTCCGGTTCCTATGATGAATGTGTTAAATGGCGGATGCCACGCAGATAACACCGTAGACCTGCAGGAATTTATGATTATGCCCAAAGGAGCGAAAAGCTTCCATGATGGATTACAAATGTGTTCGGAAATTTACCATAATCTGAAGAAAATTCTGAAATCCAAAGGATTGTCTACCGGAGTAGGAGATGAAGGCGGATTTGCCCCCGACCTGCCCGATGCGTCAGCGGTAATCGAACTGCTGATAGAGGCAGTGGAAAAGAGCGGCTACCAGATGAAAAAAGATATCGTCATAGCCATTGATGCAGCCGCTTCTGAATTGTACGATGAAAAGAAGAGAGTTTATTATTTTCCGGGTGAAAGCCAGATGAAGGGCCACCGGGTAGAGCGCACAGCGGATGAAATGATTGCTTACTACAAAGAGCTTACGGATAAATATCCGGTTGTATCCATTGAAGACGGATTATTCGAGGATGACTGGGAAGGCTGGGTAAAGCTGACCGAGGAATTAGGGGACCGGATTCAGCTGGTTGGAGATGATTTATTTGTAACCAACCCGGAACGTCTCAAAAAAGGAATTGAGATGGGGGCTGCAAATGCCATTTTGGTAAAGGTAAATCAGATCGGCACGCTGACAGAGGCATTTGAAGCGATTCATATGGCACAGAGGTCAGGTTACCGCACGATTATTTCCCATCGTTCCGGAGAGACAGAAGATACTATCATTGCAGATATAGCAGTTGCTACGGGAGCAGGGCAGATCAAAACAGGAGCACCGTGCAGGAGTGAGCGGGTAGCCAAGTATAATCAGCTCCTCCGTATCGAGGAAAATTTTTAAATTATTGACTTTTTTTCCAGCCTGTGGTAAACTCAATATTGTCGTTTAATATAGGAGGTGCAGAGCGTGGAAGTTTTAAAAATGATCCTTACTATAATTTATATCTTAGTTTGTATTGCGTTAACCATAATTGTATTGATGCAGGAAGGCAAGTCAGCAGGACTTGGTACAATTAGCGGAATGGCAGATACTTACTGGGGCAAGAACAAAGGACGCTCCGTAGAAGGTGCGCTTGTTAAATCCACAAAGTTCTTAGCTATTGGATTTATCGTGCTGTCAGTAGTATTGAATCTTAAGTTTTAAAGTTAGAAGACAC
The DNA here is from genome assembly GCF_034124845.1 of Robinsoniella sp. NCBI lineage: Bacteria > Bacillati > Bacillota > Clostridia > Lachnospirales > Lachnospiraceae > Robinsoniella > Robinsoniella sp. Next base: position 5,487 of record NZ_JAWYAJ010000361.1, on the reverse strand, counting down.
TCTTGTAGATACTGCAAGGGTGTTTTTTTAAACCATGTCGAAATTCATGGAATATAGTCAGTATGTCTGGTGTATTTACACTGGGTGGCACTGATACTGCATCCAGCCAGCAACATAGTGAAAGCACTGCAGCTGCTGCCATAAAAGAAAGAGAGAAGATGAATGAATCAAGAATTATTAGATAAGAGAAAAAAAGTCATATACGATATGATTTGCGATAAACAATATGTTCCGATGAAGATAAAAGAGATCGCAATTCTGCTTCAGGTCACAAAAGAAGACCGACCGGCCTTGGAACAGGTATTGGAAGAATTAATCCAGGAAGGAAAAGTAGAAATATCAAAACGCGGAAAATATAAAAAGGCAGAGGATACTTCCCTGGTAGGAACGTTTATCGGACATCCGAAAGGATTTGGATTTGTAGAAATAGAAGGCCGGGAAGAAGATATTTTTATACCGGAAACAGCTACTGAAGGCGCCGTGCATCATGATACGGTACAGGTTGCTCTGGTCCCTGGAAAGACGGGGAAGCGCCAGGAAGGTGTCATTGTCAAAATACTGGCAAGAGGATTAAAAGAAGTAGTTGGAACCTATCAGCAGAGTAAAAATTTCGGGTTTGTAGTACCGGATAATTTAAAACTGACCAAAGATATCTTCATTCCCATCGAACGCTCAAAAGGGGCTGTAAACGGGCATAAAGTAGTAGTGGAGATCACAGAGTACGGTACAAAGACGAAGAATCCCGAAGGAAAAGTAAAAGAGATTATCGGACATATCAATGATCCGGGGACGGATATCCTTTCCATCGTTTATGCCTACGAACTGCCTCTGGATTTTCCGGAGAAAGTAATGAACCAGGCACAGCGGGTGCCGGATGAAATCATAGACGGGGATATGGAAGGCAGGAAGGATCTGCGGGAATTGCAGATGGTTACCATTGACGGAGAAGATGCAAAAGATCTGGATGATGCCATTTCCCTGACAAAAGAGGGAAACATTTATCATCTGGGCGTGCATATTGCGGATGTAACCAACTATGTGCAGGAGAACAGCGCTCTGGACCGGGAAGCCTTAAAAAGAGGTACCAGCGTATATCTGGTCGACCGGGTAATACCCATGCTCCCCCACAAGCTTTCCAACGGAATCTGTTCCCTGAATCAGGGGGTAGACAGACTGGCACTGAGCTGTCTCATGGATGTGGATGAAAAAGGAAATGTAATCAGCCATGAAATTGCGGAAACCGTCATTAATGTAGACCGGAGAATGACCTATACCAGTGTAAAGAAAATCCTGACAGAACAGGATGAAGAAGAACGCAGGGAATATGAAGAACTGGTACCTATGTTTGAGCGCATGCAGGAACTGGCAGGATTATTACGGGAAAAAAGAAAACAGAGAGGTTCCATTGATTTTGACTTCCCTGAGACTAAGATTCTGTTAGATGAAAAAGGGAAGCCTCAGGAAATCAAACCCTATGACCGCAATGTAGCTACTAAGATTATAGAAGATTTTATGCTATTGGCGAATGAAACCGTAGCAGAAGATTATTACTGGCAGGAGCTGCCATTTGTATACCGTACCCATGATACGCCGGATCCGGAAAAAATCGAAAAACTGGCGCTGTTTATCAATAACTTTGGATATGGGATTAAGAACAGCAAAAACGAGATTCATCCAAAAGAACTTCAAAAACTCCTGGCCAGAATTGAAGATTCGCCGGAAGAGGCCATGATCAGCAGATTAACACTGCGCTCCATGAAACAGGCTAAATATACGACGGAATGTACCGGACATTTTGGTTTGGCAGCACAATATTACTGTCATTTCACATCACCCATCCGCCGTTATCCGGATCTTCAGATCCACCGTATCATCAAAGACAATCTGCGCGCCAGGATGAACAGCGGCAGAATCAAGCATTATGACGGAATTCTGACACAGGTTGCAGACCATTCCAGTAAGATGGAACGACGTGCGGATGAAGCAGAGCGGGAAACAGATAAGCTGAAGAAAGTAGAATATATGGAAGCCCGCATAGGTCAGTGTTTCCAGGGAGTCATCTCCGGCATTACAAGCTGGGGCCTGTATGTGGAACTGCCCAATACCATAGAAGGTATGGTTCATGTTACTCATATGTACGACGACCGCTATTATTATAAGGAAGAAACATATGAAATGTTCGGTGTGGACACCGGCAAGGTATATAAACTTGGACAGAAATTAACGGTAAAGGTAATCGACTGCGACCGCCAGAGCCGCACCATCGATTTTGAAATTGCAGAAGAAGGGGGAGAAAGTTAAGTGGGAGCACAATCCATAAAACTAATAGCAAATAATAAAAAAGCGTTTCACGATTACTTTATAGAAGATACCTATGAAGCAGGCATTTCCCTGCATGGAACAGAAGTAAAATCCCTTCGTATGGGAAAATGCAGTATCAAAGAATCCTTCGTCCGCGTTGATCGCGGCGAAGTATTCATATATGGTATGCACATCAGCCCCTATGAGAAAGGCAACATTTTTAATAAAGATCCGCTTAGAGTCAAAAAGCTGTTGTTACACCGCTTTGAAATCAATAAGCTGACCGGGAAAATGAAAGAAAAAGGATTTACACTGGTTCCCCTGAAGGTATATTTTAAAGGGAGCCTGGTAAAAGTGGAAATCGGACTAGCCCGAGGCAAAAAACTCTATGATAAACGACAGGACATTGCCAAAAAAGATCAGCGGAGAGAAGCAGAGAAAGAATTCAAAATCCGGAATCTGTAGAAGCGGACAATGGCACACCTTTCATTTGTATAGACCTGGAACAATCATCAACAAGCTTAATCAGGAGGTAATCGGTATGGTACCCACATCAAAAGAAGAGTTAAAAAAACTGGTAACCCAGGCAACATTAGAAACTTATGAAGAATTATCACCCCAGCTGATCGTGTTGCTGGATCAGGTAAAACACAATGATCAGTTAACAGAAGCCCAGAAAAACGATGAGATTATGCTGAACATGATGGGATACGTTAAATCCTGCACAAATGAAATCATCATTGAAGTATTGGCAGAAATTCTGGGGCTTGAAAGTGATTCATAAACATTCCAGCGGTATGCAGATAGCATTCTAAATTTAAACATGTATTTCATAGAACTCCGGAGTAGATAAAATTAATTTGAAATATAATTGACAAAATATAGAAATAGTGCTATATTAAAATAGTAATAGTTACTGATATTGAAAATACGAAGGAGGATTTTACCATGGAATTAAAAGGATCAAGAACAGAAGCGAACTTACAGGCAGCATTTGCAGGTGAAAGCCAGGCAAGAAACAAATATACATATTATGCAAGCAAGGCAAAAAAAGAAGGATATGTTCAGATCTCTAACCTTTTCTTAGAGACTGCAGATAACGAAAAAGAACATGCAAAAATGTGGTTTAAATTATTACATGACGGCATGCCGGATACCCTTACAAATTTAAAAGATGCTGCAGAAGGCGAAAACTACGAATGGACCGATATGTACGCAACATTTGCAAAAGAAGCAAAAGAAGAAGGCTTTGATCAAATTGCATACTGGTTTGAAGAAGTAGCAAAAATTGAAAAAGAGCACGAAGAAAGATATCGAAAATTATTAGCAAATATTGAAGAAGGAAAAGTATTCATCAGAGGAGAAGAAGTAGCATGGCAGTGCTCCAACTGTGGACACATCCACTACGGAACAGATGCTCCGGAAGTATGTCCGGTATGTTCACATCCTCAGGCTTATTTCCAGATTCAGGCGAAGAACTTCTAAAAATCGTATCACAAAATTTATATGAGAAATAAAACGGGTAAATCTGAGTGTATATATAATAGGAAGAAATAGGTTCATTCAAAAGATGATCTGTTATATCATTATACCTGCACGAACGATATGAGTTTAAATATATTTGGCTATTATAAAGCTTAAGAGAAGAACAGCCAGTGCGGAATAACTGTGCTGTTCTTCGTTTCTGATTAGATTATATTACATTTATAAGGTTTACATAAAATGCTAATACGAAATGTATGAATAACCTTGACAATCCTCATCGGATCAACTATAATGAAACAACTAGCATATCATTGTTCCAATAATGAAGCGATGATATACCAGAAATATAAAATTTAATTTGTATTTCTACTATGCAAACGTCTGCAGAACCAATTACACCTGATATCAGGGGTTGTACTGGTTTCGACGGGGGTTTTGCAATTGGAGAAGCCATCCGTGGGCCGGGACCACGCAGCAAACCGGACAAAAAATATAAACGCAGACGATAATTATTCGTTAGCAGCAGCCTAATGCTGCTTGTCGGCCTTGGGTCACTCACAGCTCAAGTAACCGGCATCAAATAATGTGAGGCACTTTGTTTCCAAAGCTTTGAGGGAATAAAAGAATTTATGAAGCTACTAAAGTCTGCAGCTTGTCATTAAGCGGCAGATAGAGGGAATGTTAAAGTAATGACTGTGATGGGAGATGCTTCAATGAATAGGCTTTCGGACAGGGGTTCGATTCCCCTCAGCTCCATTTTAAAAGAGCTATAGGTTCTGATTAATAACAGAGTCTATAGCTTTTTTTGCGTATAAGCCTACTATTACAGTATGAATTATAATCTTTCTATATATTTCAGGAGTATTAATATTGTATAAAAAATTATACATAATGAAATAAGGAAAATGTAACAAACAACCATGTTTATGACATAAATGGCAACTGGCGGGGATTGACATATTCCCCAAAAAGTAGGATAATAACTCTGTAGTTGGAGAACGAGCATCCGACAAAATATGCCAAGGCAAAAATTATAAGGAGGTAGTGTTATGAAACGAATCACAAAAAGCATTATGGTGATTATGGTTATGTCGTTGTTCTTCGGATTAACTGCGAATGCTGCTGTTAAGAGTGTAACAATCACAAAGCCGACCAGGGAGTCAAGTGCAGTTGTTTGGTTGACAAAGAAAGGTTCTACGATAGTAGATCTGAAAGCCAAAGTTTCTGTGACGGATGATAGCAGCAAGGCTGTGACTTATAAGTCCAGCAAGAGTTCTATTGCTTCTGTTGATGATAAGGGTCGTGTTACCTGTAAAAAACCGGGTCAGGCCATAATTACAGTGACTTCCAAAGCTGATAAAACAAAGTCAGATACGATCACACTGAATGTAAGACAAAAAGTTAAAACAGTGTCTGCTGACTCTAAAATCAGTTTATATGTTGGAAAGAAAAAAGCTATCAATCCTACATATTCACCGAAAAAAGCAGTTTTTGATCGCTGGGGATTCCTTAAGTATGATAAGGATATCATTAGTATTGACAAAAATGGTGTGATAACAGGTAAAAAAGCAGGAACAACTACAGTAATTGTAAAGGCATACGATGGCTTTAGAAATGGTGCTGATACATCTAAAAAAATCACTGTACCTGTTAAACCGCGTTATGTATCATCTATTGTCCCTGAAGCAAAAACTATCAAGA
>NZ_JAWYAJ010000360.1:0-3309 GCF_034124845.1 Robinsoniella sp. | reverse complement strand
TTCAGCGCGTTCAAATAATTGCAGTCCGTCATATTTTTCCCAATCCTCCCCGGTATAAAACGCCACTCTTTTGGCGAAACCCTGGAATCCGCTCTTCATTCCCCAGTAGCCGTCCAATTCGTACTTCCTGTTTTCCTCCACTGCCACATAACTGAATTCACCTGCTGTCTGCCGCCTGCCTTTATACAGCTTTTTATCAATAATCAGTCCGCCGCCCACTCCGGAACCCAAAACCAAAACCGCACCATTGGTACATCCTTTCAGGCTGCCTTTCCAGAATTCAGCCAATGCAGCACATTTCCCGTCATTTTCGATTGTGACCGGTATCTGATGTCTCTCATATAGAATCTCAGCCAGTGGAGTACCGCATAAATATGCCAGATACCCGGCAGTTACACAGTACCCTGCATCGCTGTCCAGCATGCCGGGCATACTGATGGCAATGCCTTCGATTCTGTCCTTATAACGTTCTATTACGTCGCTGATCATACCGATAAACGCTTCTTTCGTTCCCGTTGTATAATCCGGCGTAATCAATTTCCCACGCTCCAGAATATCTGTATTTTCATTCATAAATGCATACTTTGTAAATGTCCCGCCTGCATCAAAAACCAGATATGCCATGTATTACTCCTCCGTTTCCCTTATTTGCCCTTAAAGGTTTAAATACCCGCACCAAAATTGATCGCCAGTTTTGCATAGAAATCTTCCATGGTCATCCTTGCATCCAGGGTATGATACACCCTGATTTCCCGGTTATTCTGACCGTGGATATAAGTCATGTCCTCCCCAATTGCCGGAGCAGGCTTTAAATCGTAATTCATTTTTTCCAGTTCATCTAAAAGCAGTGTAACAGTTGCCTGGTCTCCAAGTCCCCAGGTCTCTCCGTGGGGCCATGGTGCATAATCAGCAAGCTTGTTATTAAATGCCGCCATCTGTTCAAACAGGTATTTTCCGATTGCTCCACAGGGTTTCACCCGGTACTGCAATTCCGCCAGTGAAACCGCAATCTGCTTATACACATCCATAGGTACCTGCCATAGTGGAACTTTCGAACAAAATACCAGGTTTGCCGCCTTCACGTCCATCATCAGATTAAATTCAAATCCGCCTTTTGGCCACACACCTCCGCCAATCCAGATGACCGTCATTCGATCCGCTATCTCCGGCTTCATAAGTAATGCGCTTGCCAAATCAGTAACAGCACCCTGGCAGACCACAAAGAGAGGCCGTGAATCTTCTTTTAACGCTTCTTCAATGATAAATCTGGCACCCTCTGAATCTATGGGAGCCTTCTCATCTTCTAAAGAGTGGGGTGCTCCCAGCAAAACCGGATATTGCTCTTTTACCCCCATCAGTCCAAGTACTTTTTCCACTTCCTGGAGGCTTGCCTTTGCAGTATTTTCCTCCCCGTATTCCTGAGGATTTTTACAAAAATGCCCCGCGACAATTCCCTTCACATCAAATTTAGGAGTCATGAGGTGATGGGCAACCGCAAACTGGTCATCAGCTTCATTTTTACAGTCCGTGTGGACAATCACCCGGTACTTTTTCTGATCCGGTACTTTAAAATCATACTTCCACATATGCATTCTCCTCCTTGGCATTTGTCAATCTGCGCTCATCCATTTCCCTCTTGATCTTCGGATATACTTGATCTAAATCATAGAAAAACAGGATTATAATACATGCTGCATTACAGACAACGGGTATTCCAATAAATGCTATGGTAATCGCAGTGTTGGCACTTGCGCTCTGAACTGCCGCCGCGCCGTCATATGCTCCCCATGCCAGAAGTCCCGCCGCAATGGCACTTGCGGAAGCGCTTGCTACTTTATTAATAAATCCGGATACGGCGGTCTGTGTACCTGCGAGATTTTTTCCATTTTTCCATTCCCCGTAATCCACGGTATCTGCAAGCATAGAGAAAAACATCGTTTGACGAAATCCCATTCCAAATCCAATAATACCGATACTGAAATAAATCATGGCAATGGAGTTTCTCGCAGCAAATAATAAGATGAATCCTAAAATCTGAATTGCAGTACCAAGAATAGAGATATTTTTCTTGGATATTTTCTGATTCATAACTCCTGATAAAAGCATGGATACAATGGGTACAATTGTTAACAGGGATACGGCAACTGAGGTGAGCATTTCATCGCCCACAATATATTTAAAATAATAAGCGATGGTTGCAAACATCCCCAGGTAGCCGACAAATAAGAAAAAGGTCTGGGCAAGCATTAACATATAAGGCTTATTCTTTACAAGACTGCCAAGATCTTTTACTATACTTGTCTTTTTCACAACTTTAGGTGCCGGATTTATTTCCTTGATATTGAATACACAAATGAATAAAATGATTACAACGATGATTCCAAATATGATATTAGTATTGCGGTAACCAGCTGCCACGTCTCCGCCGCCAAGCCTGGAGATTAGAAACAATGCCATAGATGCAGATGTCAGGGAACCAAGATTGGAAAAAATGGTTCTGGAAGTTACAATTTTAGTTCTCTCTGTGGGATCAGCACTCAATGTAGGAAGGATGGATCCCATAGGAATATTCACCAAGGTGTAGCCAAAGGAAAAGATGATATAAGTTGCATATGCCCAGATCAATTTTCCGGATTGGGAAAAATCGGGGCTGGTAAACACAAGCACCATGCCAATTGCAAGAACCGGAGCTCCAGCCAGCATCCAGGGGCGGTTTCTACCCATCTTGGTATTGGTTTTATCAATTAATGTCCCCACTACATAGTCGGTAAAGGCATCAAAAAATTTGGTAACCAAAAACATAAAAGCAACTGCCGATGCATTCAGTCCTGCCACATCTGTATAATAAATCAAAAGATACGTATTGACCATCAGATATGCCAGATTACAGGCATAATCAGAGATTCCAAAGCCAATTCTCTGCCGCCATAAAAATTTCTTACTGTAGGTCTTTGTCATTCCGGTATTCTGTTCCATTTTCATTTCTCCTTCTTTTAAATCAAATTCTCTTGATCTGTTGTTATGCTTATCATAACTTGTATTGCCTGATTCTTATATCAAAATATTTCGATATTTATCATAATATTCAGGGAAATAGTGGAATGTAATACGGGTTTTGCTGAGTAAGGACGCTTTGTATAAGATAGGTAGTGTACGAAAAGATGGGCGTGGGAAACTGGTTTTCTAAGCATGGTGGGACCCCTGGGTTGTGGCTGGCTGTTCTTTATTGGATACAGCACAATATGTTTTGGCTGGCTTTTTGGCGGATACAATTCGACTGGCTCCCATCGGATTGTAAGCGGGCACTGA